>CAZELU010000019.1:33532-38819 GCA_964513215.1 uncultured Bifidobacterium sp. | reverse complement strand
ATCCGTACGACGTGCCGATGCGCATCTACCCGGCGTCGCACTACACGATGGGCGGTTTGTGGGTCGACTACGAACTCATGACCACGGTTCCCGGTTTGTACGCCGCCGGCGAGGCCAACTTCTCCGACCACGGCGCCAACCGCCTCGGTGCGTCGGCGCTCATGCAGGGTCTGGCCGACGGTTACTTCGTGTTGCCGTACACCATCGGCAATTACTTGGCGCCGATGCTCAACAAGCCGATCCCCGGCGCCGATCACCCGGCCTTCAAGGAGGCCGAGAACGCAGCCCGTCAGCGCTTCGAGGGCTACCTCGGTATCAAGGGCACGCGTTCTCCCGATTGGTTCCACCGCGAACTCGGCAAGATCATCTGGGACTACTGCGGCATGGAGCGCACTCAGCAGGGTCTCGAGAAGGCGTTGTCCGAACTGCCCGCGTTGTACGAGGAGTTCCAGAAGGACCTTCGCGTCACCGGCAACGGCGAGAGCCTCAACCAGACGCTCGAGAAGGCCGGTCGCGTCGACGACTTCTTCCAACTCGGCATGCTCATGTGCCGCGATGCGCTCGAGCGCAACGAGAGCTGCGGCGGCCACTTCCGCGCCGAATATCAGACCGACGACGGTGAGGCGTTGCGCGACGACGAGAACTTCGCGCACGTCGCGGCCTGGGAATGGACCGGTGACCCCACCAAGTCCACGCGCCACACCGAAGCCCTCGAGTTCAACACCGTCCACCTCGCGACCCGGAGCTACAAGTGAGCCACCATCTTTCGAACCTCACCCTCAAGGTCTGGCGTCAGTCCGGCCCCGACAACGCGGGCCAGTTCGAGTCGTACAAGATCGACTCGATCAGCGACGAAGCCTCGTTCCTCGAGATGCTCGACGTTCTCAACGAGAAGCTCATCGGCGAGAACAAGGAGCCGGTCACGTTCGACCACGACTGCCGCGAAGGAATCTGCGGCACGTGTTCGCTCATGATCAACGGCCAGGCGCACGGTCCCGAGCGGGCCACCGCCACCTGTCAGTTGCACATGCGCAAGTTCAAGAGCGGTGACGAGATCGTGATCGAGCCGTGGCGCGCGCAGGCGTTCCCGATCGTGAAGGACCTCATGGTCGATCGTTCGGCTTTCGACCGCATCATCGAGTCGGGTGGATTCATCACGGCTCCCACCGGTGGTGCGCCCGACGCGAACCTCATCCCGATTCCGAAGCCGGTGGCCGATGCGGCCATGGACGCGGCGCAGTGCATCGGTTGCGGTGCGTGTGTGGCGGCCTGTCCGAACGGCGCGGCCAACTTGTTCACGGCGGCCAAGATCACGCACCTCAACGTGCTGCCGCAGGGTCAGGCCGAGCGGTACAAGCGCGTCGAGGCGATGGTCGAGACGATGGACGAGTACTTCGGTTCGTGCACCAATCATGGTGAGTGCGAGGCGGCGTGTCCGAAGGAGATCTCGATCGACGTGATCGCGTTGATGAACAAGGACTACCGCGCGGCCAAGTTCAAGAACCGCAAGGAACTCAGCCGTAACTGATTGGGCGCGAAACCCCGGCAAATTTGCCGGTCTGGTTCCCCATGAAACTCAGCGCGTGCGGACGTCGCTCGTGTACCGATTGGTCGCGACGACATCTCCGCATTGCAGCGTGAGGTCGAGAGTGATCTGGCCCTCTGCGTAGGGGGCAATCACGTCGATCGCACCGATGCGGCAGCACTCGTCGGCGCCGATGTCGCCTTCCCAGATCCACTGTCGCGACTCGCCGCCCGCCGCAGTCGTCGTCAGGACGGCCATCACTTGAGCATCTTCGAGTGCGCGATGGAGATCGCTCACGGCGTGGATGTCGATCGAGGTGCGCTGGCCGGGTTCCATCGACACCGGAAGTCGATCGGCGACGACGACCACCGGACGACACGCATCGGCAACGGCGTTGAAGCCAAGCTTCGGATTGCGCTCGTGATCGAGAACGCTCCATGAGACCATCGGCATCGCGTCGTTGAAGGCGAAGAAGCAGAAGCCACCAGTCGGCGAATACTTGAGGCGACGCAAGGTTTCGATGTGATGCTTCAAGACCTCGGCTTGGTACACCTGGGTGGCCAGTCGCCATTCGTCGAACGTGGCGAACGCCCGCGGTGGAACGTGCAGATCGAACAACTCTTTCTGCAGTCCGTGTTCGCGCCGCAAGAAATCCCAGTCGAGATTCGGCCAGTTCGACGCGTCGATGAAGTCGGCCGCGTCCGGGACGGCCTGTGCGCCGAATTCGCTCACGAAGCGGACGAGTCGCGGTAAGCGTGCGGCGAATTCGGGAAGATCGCGCTCGTTGCCGTGGTACCAGCCGAAGTAGAGGTGGCTGTCGGTCCCGTCGAGTTGGGGCAGGTGGGGGAGCACACCACTGTGAGCGATGACGGGCCGCGTTTCATCGCTCCGTTCGAACGCACGCTTCACCCAGCGGTCGAGGATGCTCTTGTTCCAGCTGGGCAACTGCTGGCCGGCCAAGAAAGGCAGCGCCAACTTCTTGATGTCGAAGGTGTCGCCGTCACCGACACTCAGTGTGAACGGTTCGTTGTGGGCGCACCACAGCGCGATCGACGGATGATGACCCAGAACGTTGACGGTCTCTTCGGCCTGGCGAACCGCCTGCCGGCGAATCTGTCGCGCGTAGCCCCACTGCAGGGGGAAGTCCTGCCACACCAGCATTCCCAGTTCGTCGGCCGCGTCGTACAACTCGGGTCGCGACACGTGACCGTGAACGCGAACGAGGTCGAGCCCGGCTTCACGGGCCAGTTCGATGTCGCGACGAAGGTCGTCGGCGCTGGCCTCTCCGAGAGTCGCGCGAGTGGGGGCCAGGTTCGTGCCCTTGACGAAGAGACGCTCACCATTG
The DNA here is from genome assembly GCA_964513215.1 of uncultured Bifidobacterium sp. Taxonomy (GTDB): domain Bacteria; phylum Actinomycetota; class Acidimicrobiia; order Acidimicrobiales; family Ilumatobacteraceae; genus Casp-actino8. Next base: position 35,949 of record CAZELU010000019.1, on the reverse strand, counting down.
ACCGAGAACACCCAGTCCTGCATGGCCACTTCGCGCAGACCCGTGCGGAGAGTGCGATCGTGGCTCACGACCTGGTCGACGATCACCCGTATGGTGACGTCGACGAGAGGCTGTGGACCCATCGACCACGGCCACCACAACTGCGGATCGTCCAGATCGAAGGTCCAGTCGATCTCGTTCGACCCCGACGCGAGAGTGCGCTCCTGCTCGTCGACCTTCTCGCCATCGACGAGGGTGACGATCTTGACCGGGCGTTCGATGTCGCTGTCGAGGCGTGCGTGCAGTCGAAGGTGCGCGCGCGACTCGTTGGCGTCGCGGCAGAGGACGTTGCACGCGTCGATTCGAACAGGGCCGGTGCGCTCGATGCGAACGCCACGCCACAATCCCCCCGGATTGAACGACGGCGAGATGCAGTCCCAATGTTGGAAGACACCCGTGATGTTGCGCTTCGAACGCTTGTCGCGCTGAGGCGAGCACGTCACGGCGATAGCGAGCGCATGCTCGGTGTCGAGTTGTGACAACGCGGTCACGTCGTACGCGTGCGGAACGAAGTAGCCCTCGGGGTCACCGAGGTATGCGCCGTCGAGCCAGATGTCGGCTTGGTAGAAAGCTCCATCGAGCACGACGAAGCGTCGTTCGCCGGCCACTGGCTTCTCGGACGTGAACGTTCGGCGATAGAGGAGCGGTCCGTCGGATGCGGCGAAATTCGGATTCGACTGCCAGTGCGACGGCACCGTGATGATGGGCCAGTCATCGTCGTCGGTTTCGAGACCAACTCCCGTTCGCAAGACGTCATCGGATGCGGCGATCACGCGCCACTCGCCATCGAGGTCGTGCAACGACCACGCGTGCGATCGTGAAACGGCCGCTGCGGGTGTGTCGGCCGTGGTCATGGGACCAAAGTAGTTGACTCGATGGCGCACTGACCGCCGGCCGAGCGGACATCGCTCCCGGCTCCGAGGTGGACGCGGTGGGGCGTTACTGTCGAGGCATGGCTCAACCTTCCGGACTCCCCACGACGATTCGCGAACTGCGGGCATCCGGGTGGGTGTCGCGTCCCGTCAAAGAAGAGATCCGTCTCAACGCCGTGAAGCGCATCTCGGCCGGGCAGCCGCTGTTCGCGGGCGTGCTCGGTTACGAGGAGACCGTCATGCCGCAACTCGAGAACGCGCTGCTCGCCGGTCACGACGTGATCTTCCTCGGCGAACGGGGTCAGGCCAAGACGCGCATGATCCGCAGCCTCACCAATCTTCTCGACGAATGGATGCCCATCGTCGCGGGCAGCGAGATCAACGACGATCCCTACAACCCGGTGTCGCGTCACGCACGCGATCTCGTCGCTCAGCACGGTGATGAGGCACCAATCGCTTGGGTGCACCGTGACGATCGTTTCGGCGAGAAGTTGGCGACGCCGGATACCTCCATCGCCGACCTCATCGGTGAGGTCGACCCCATCAAGGTGGCCGAAGGTCGTTACCTCAGTGACGAGCTCACGTTGCACTACGGACTCGTCCCGCGTACCAACCGCGGCATCTTCGCCATCAACGAGTTGCCCGACTTGTCGGAGCGCATTCAGGTGGGCTTGCTCAACGTGCTCGAAGAGCGCGACGTTCAGATTCGCGGCTACAAGATCCGTCTCCCGCTCGACGTTCTGCTCGTCGCGTCGGCGAACCCCGAGGACTACACCAATCGCGGCCGAATCATCACGCCGCTGAAGGATCGTTTCGGCAGCCAGATCCGCACCCACTATCCGCTCGATGCCGCCACTGAAGTGGAAATCGTCCGCCAAGAGGCCCGTCCGCCGTCGGTGGGCGACATCACCGTTGCCGTGCCGCCGTACCTCGAGTCGGTGGTGGCGACGTTCAGCCAGTTGGCTCGCAGTAGTAGCCAGGTCAATCAGCGGAGCGGCGTGAGTGTGCGTCTGAGCGTGAGCAACTACGAGGTCATGGCGGCCAATGCGCTGCGCCGTGGATTGCGTCTGGGCGAAACCTACGTCGTTCCCCGCGTGTGCGACCTCGATGCGTTCGCGGCAGCGTCTGGCGGCAAGATCGAAGTGGAAGCCCTCGAAGACGGCCGCGAGGGTCAGGTTCTTCGCGAGTTGGTGAAAGCCGCCGTACTCACGGTGTATCGCGACGTGGTTCGACCCGAATTGGCGCGCGACGTGGTGACGGCGTTCGAAGAGGGAGCGATCGTCACCACCGGTGAGGATGTTCCGTCGGTGACGCAGGCGGCCTTGGCCGAGCAGATTCCGGCGCTCAAGCCGGTGCTCGACGACTTGTTGAACGGCGACACGAGTGCGGCGGCGACGGCTGCGGCCGTGGAGTTCGTGCTCGAGGGACTGCACTTGTCGAAGCGTCTGAACAAGGACGCGAGCGCGGCCTCCGGCGGCACCTACCGCGCCCGCTGACCCCGTCCCA
>CAZELU010000019.1:18986-33432 GCA_964513215.1 uncultured Bifidobacterium sp. | reverse complement strand
AAGGACGCGAGCGCGGCCTCCGGCGGCACCTACCGCGCCCGCTGACCCCGTCCCACTCAGGCGAGGGCGAGGCGAGTAGGGCGGTTAGCGGTTGGTGGTGGCGCCGTCCACGGCCAGCGTCGCACCACTCACGAAACTCGCGCGATCACTGCACAGCCACACCGCGGCTTCGGCCACTTCACTCGCCTCTCCCAGGAACCCGCGCCCCACGCTGCGCCCCAACGTCTGCTCGATCGCCGGATCGCCGTTGATGTACGCCTCGATCGACGGCGTGCGCGTGGTTCCGGGCAGAACCGCATTGACCCGCACACCCTTGGCCGCGAACTCCTGAGCCGCGCACTTCGTGAGCCCGAGCACGCCGTGCTTGGCCGCCGTGTAGTGCGGCAGACCCGGTGCCCCCACGATGCCGGCGCTCGACGACGCATTCACGATCACGCCGTACCCCTGCACCGCCATGACCGCGAGTTCGTACTTCATGCACAAGAACACGCTCGTGAGGTTGATCGAGATCATCTGCTGCCATTCGTTCAACGTCAGATCGAGGAACGACCCGAACCGCCCACTGATACCCGCGTTGTTGAACGCACAGTCGACGCGTCCGTACGCATGAACAGTCGACAGAACCATCGCCTCCACGTCGGCTTCGGTGGTGAGATCGGCATCGAACGCCGTGGCCTCGCCACCGCGCTGACGGATCTCCTTCACCACCGCCTCGGCGGCGCTGATGTCCTTGTCGACCACCATCACGGCGGCACCTTCGGATGCGAACAACCGCGCGGCGGCTTCACCGATTCCCTGCGCTGCACCGGTGACGATCACGACCTTGCCCTCCACCAACCCCAAACGCAGAGGGAAGGCGGCGCGCATCATCTCGCTCGTCTCTTCACCCACCAGCGGAATTCCGAGGGGAGTGGGATCGAGCGGACTCGGGGGATTGGAAGGCGTCTCGGCCACGAATGACACCGTAGTTCTCGGCGGACCATCGAAAGTGCCTTCCTCGCCGATGGAGCGCTCTGTCAGAATGTTCTGGTGACCACGCGAATCGTCCTCGGCACGTGTCATCACGACTGTCCCGATTCGTGTGGATGGCAAGTGACCGTCGAGAACGGCCGCGCTGTGTCGATGCGCGGCAATCCGGATCACCCGTATTCGCAGGGTGAACTGTGCCCGAAGGTCAATCGTTTTCTCGACCGCGTGTACAGCCCCGATCGCATCGTCACGCCGCTCATTCGCACCGGCGCCAAGGGAGAAGCGCAGTTCCGCGCCGCGTCGTGGGACGAAGCACTCGGCCTCGTAGCCGAGCGCGTCGGCGAGATCGTGCACAACTGGGGTGGCCAAGCGGTCGTGCCGTGGGGTGATGCCGGAACCCAGGGTTCACTCATGATGAACTCGCTCGATCGGCGCTTCTTCGCCCGACTCGGATCGTCGGTTCAAGTCGATTCGTTGTGCGGAGCAGCCGCACTCAGCGGAACCGCGGCCGCCCTCGGGTCGCCTCTCACGTGCGACCCGCTCGACGTGCGCTTTGCCGACCTCATCTTCTTGTGGGGAACCAATACTCGTCTCACCAATCGTCACCTCTGGCCCTTCATCGAAGAAGCCCGAGCCCGGGGTGCGCGTGTGATCGTGATCGATCCGGTGCGCACCATCACCGCCGATGCGGCCGATCAGTTCGTGCAGCCTCTACCCGGAACCGACGTGGCTCTGATGCTCGCCATGATGCACGTCCTCGTCCGCGACGATCTCGTCGATCACGACTACGTGCAACGCCACACAACCGGATTCGACGAACTGGTGCGGCACGTGGCCGACTGGACCCCGGCTCGCGCATCGGCGGTGTGCGGAATCGACGCCGATGTGATCGAGCAATTGGCCCGTGACTACGGCAACACTCAGAAGGCGTTCATTCGCACCTTGATCGGCGCCGAGCATCGCGAACACGGCGCGCAGTTCTTCCGCACGCTCGTGTGTTTGCCCACTCTCACCGGTTCGTGGAAGCACAAGGGCGGAGGTTTCTCGCGCAGCGTCGGTTCGTACAACAACGCGTTCCTCGACGACGACTCGTTCAGTGCGCCGCATCTCGCAGCCGGCAAACCCCGTCGTCCGATCAGCATGAATCAGATCGGCCGAGCGCTCACCGATCCGAATCTCGATCCGCCCGTGAAAGCTCTCTTCGTCTACAACGGCAATCCGGTCGCCACCGCACCCGAGGCCGCCACCATCGCGCGTGGCCTCCAGCGCGACGATCTGTTCACCGTGGTGTCCGAACAGTTCATGACCGACACCGCTCGCTTCGCCGACGTGATCTTCCCGGCCACCACCCAGATCGAACAGAACGACGTGGTCACGGCGTGGGGTCACCTCTACTTGGGTTTCAATCACCAAGCCATCGAGCCGGTGGGCGAGAGCGTGCCCAACACCGAACTGTGGCGGCGCCTCTCACGCGCGATGGGATTCACCGAACCCGAACTGTTCGAGTCCGACGAGTCGCTGCTCGCCAAGTACTTGGCCAACGTCGATGCCGACACTCTGCGTCGTGACGGGGTGATCCACCTTCCGTTGCCCGACGATCTCCGCCCCTATGCCGACGGAGGATTCGCCACGCCGTCGGGACGGTTCGAGTTCGCCAGTGCGCACCTCGAGGCCCAAGGCCACGGTCGTCTCCCCGAGTACCGCACGCCGGTGGAGGGTCCGGGTGGACCGGCCAGCGCGACCTACCCGCTCGTTCTCATGTCGCCCAAGATCCATCAGCGGTTCCTCAATTCGTCGTACTCGCACCTCGATGCGCACGCGAACCCCGAAGGCGAGATGTACTGCGAACTCACCACCACCGATGCCGCCGCCCGCAAGATCGCCGACGGCGACCGTGTGCGCGTGTTCAACGACCGCGACTCCATCGACGTGGTCGCTCGGGTGACGGCCACGCCACGCACGCGTGACGGCATGGTCATCGTGCCCTTCGGCTGGACCTGGTCGCGCACTCGCGATCGCAAGACCGTCAACGTTCTCACCAGCGACACCCTGACCGACTGGGGAGGCGGTGTGGCGTACTACGACACGCTCGTTCAGGTCGAGCGGGTCGGTTGATCACGAACGTTCGTCGCGCAGAGCCGAGCGCCGAACCTTGCCGGCGTCGTCGCGAACCGGCTCGCGAGTGAACTCGAACGTGCGCGGAATCTTGTAACGCACCAGTCGGTCGGCCAGGAACGTGCGCATGTCGTCGTCGCTGACATCAGTCGACACCTGAACGATTGCGTGGAGTCGGTTGCCCAGATCTTCGTCGGGGATTCCGATGACGGCCGACGACACCACACCCGGATGCTCCGACAGCGCGTTCTCGACCTCAGCCGGGTAGATGTTGGCGCCGCCCGACAGGATCATGTCCTTGCGCCGATCGGTGAGATACACGTACCCCTCGGCGTCGATCCAGCCCATGTCACCCAGGCTCTCCCAGCCATCGGGTGTTCGCCGAGCCTCGGCGCCGAGGTATTGATACGTCGTCTTGGTGTTGCGCATGAAGATCTCGCCCTCGGTTCCGGGCGGCAGTTCTTCGAGAGTGTCGGGATCGAACACCCTCATCTCGCCACCGATACAGCGCCCTACCGACCCACGATGTGCGAGCCATTCGTCGCCGCGAATCACCGTGACGGCCTGTGCTTCGGTGCCGGCGTACAACTCGAAGATCTTCTCGCCGCCGAGCCAATTGCACCACTCCTCTTTCAGCCAGGCCGGACACGGAGCAGCCATGTGCCAGAGCACCTGCAACGTGGAGAGGTCGTAGCGATTCCGAACGTCGTCGGGCAGACGTGAGATGCGCGACATCATCGTCGGCACCATCAAGATCCAATCGACCCCGTAGGTCTCGATCGCGGCGAGAGTCGCCTCGGCGTCGAAGTGTTCGAGCAGCACCACGTGATTGCCGTGGAAGATCGCCTGAGCGCCGAAAGAAAACGGGGCGTTGTGATATAGCGGTCCGGGAATGCACACCACACCGTCACGACGTTGACCGAGTGATGGCATCTCGGTGACCACCGTGCCCGGATCGCCCGACACGATGAGCTTGGGCCGACCGGTCGAACCCCCAGAGGTGGGTGCTTTCCACGAGGGCGAAATCGCGTCGGGAAGAGGTGTGTCACTCGTGCCGGCGGGCGGAGCGAAACCGATGGGAACAGTGCGACGAGTCGGGTGCGCCGATGGTTCGACTCCGACCACCAGTGCCGAGTCGGCCAATTCGACGATGGCCTGCCGCTCGCGATCGGGCAAGCGGTAACTCACCGGTTGCGGAATGGCACCGAGCTTCCAGACCGCTGCGCATGCGAGGTAGAAATCAACCGAATTGGGTAGTGCGACCGTGACGTACCGCCCGTGCTCGACGCCGAGGTCGGCGTACACCCGTGCCAACTGATTCGAATGCCGATCGAACTCGCGCCGCGTGAGCGTGTGGTCACCGCACGTCACGCACGGGCGATCGGGGTCGGCGTCGGCGTTGGCGGCCAGGGCCTGAGAAATGGAGATCACGGGCATGACGCCATCATGCCCGATCGTTCACGACGACGAAGCAGTGATCCCTGGGTGTCCGCTCATCTCGATGAAGATCGCCGAACACGTGGCGATGAGCGGCGCATCGGGCCGATCTTCGCGCAACTCGGATTCGACGAAGAGTTTGCGTCCATCTTGGCGATCGAGACGAGCAGCGATCACGAGAGGGGTGTGCATGGGCGCACCGGCCGAATACCGAATGGAGAGCTGGCCGGTGTACGCCACCACCTGGTGCAGGTTGATCACGAAGCCGAGTGCATCATCGAACGCCAGTGCAATGACGCCGCCGTGACCTCGTTGTGGCGGACCCTCGTGCGCGGCGTCGAAACGGAAGCGGGCCTCGATGTCCTGGCCGACGCGCGTGACCACCATGTCGAGACCGAGGGGGCTGCCCGGGCCCGAACCGGGTCGTCCGATGTGGCTCGGAAGCGCGCCACCGTCGGGAATCTCGAGTTTGAGCGACTGGCCGTACATCGACAAGTCGCGAACACGGCGGGGCGCCGACTCGAGTCGCGTGATCGCATTCTCGATGTCGCGCGTCACGGCTTCCATGTCGGCGAGGCTCGACTCGCGGCCGATCACCGCGTGCGACAGTCGTCGCGCCGCTTGGCCGAGACGAACGCGCGCGGCGTCGTACTCGGGATCGACTCCTTCGGGGATGGACATCCCGACGAGTTTGTCGTGCCGAGGTGCGCTTCGGCGACTCCGAACCCCGTCAGCCGTTCCGGAACGGGCCATCGGTCTAACCTCGGCTCATGGACGTCGTCTGGACCGACTTGCACCGACTGCACAGCCCGCAGCACGAGATCAACATGGGACAACCGATTCCCACCTACGAGAAGCCGAGTCGCGCTGAAACCATCCGCGAGCAGTTGTCCACTGATTCGAAGTTCCGCTTCGTCGATCGTCGTGAATACGGCATCGAGCCCATCGAAGCCGTGCACCACGCCGGCCTCATCGCATTCCTCGAAACTGCCTGGGCCGAACTCAACGCCCGCACGGGCCGTACCGAGTTCTTCCCCGAAGCCATGCTCCACCCGGGTCTCCGTGCCGGCATGGGCAATCCGCCGCTGCCCACCAACGCGGTGTCGGGTCTCGGCTACTGGTGCTACGAGACCGCGACTCCACTCGCCGAAGGCACGTACACCGCGGCCCGCGCCTCCGTCGACGTGGCCCTCACCGCGGCGCAGATAGTGCTCGATGGTGCGTCGTCGTCGTACGGGCTCTGCCGTCCTCCCGGTCACCACGCGGCCGCCGATGTGTTCGGTGGTTTCTGCTTCTTCAACAACGCGGCGATCGTCGCGCATCACATCGCATCCACCACCGGTTCGAAAGTCACGGTTCTCGACGTCGACTATCACCACGGCAACGGCACGCAACAGATCTTCTACGAGCGCGACGATGTGCAATTCGTGTCGTTGCACGGCGATCCCGATCGCGCGTACCCGTGGTACATCGGTTACGAGGAAGAGACCGGTGCCGGCGCGGGTCGGGGATCCACGATCAACGTCCCACTCGCGGCCGAGACGGAAGACGACGTATACGTCACGCGGTTGGCCGATGTCGCGGCGAAGATCGCCGCGTTCAAGCCGTCAGTGGTCGTGGTGTCACTCGGCGTCGACACGTACTGGAACGATCCGATCTCCGATCTCGCGCTCACCACCGATGGTTACCGCCGTTGCGGTGAGGTGGTGAAGTCGCTCGGCATTCCGACCGTCGTGCTGCAAGAAGGTGGCTACGACATCGAAGCCATCGGTCGCAACGTGCACGCCTGGTTGTCAGGTCTGCAGGGGTAGAAGTTCGCCGGCCGCCTCGCCGAGGTGGTCGACCCAGGCCTCGGGTGACGGCGGTTCCACGATGGGAATCGCCACGAACTTCGAGAAGCCCGCATCCACGAATCGGCCGATGGTGTCGCGCAACGCCGACCAGCCTTGCGGAACCAATGCGCTCACGTCGTCGAGATCGGGTCGGCGCGCCGACAGACCAGCGCGCAGCGCGTCGGGCAGCGGGCCGAGCGTGTACGGAATGAGCGCGCCGAAGTGTTCGGGGTCGATCGTGCGATCGTGTTGCGCCGCCACGTCCTCGACGACCTTGCGACCCTCGGCCACGTCGTCAGGAGTCACGAAACTCGGAAGCCAACCATCGGCCAGTCGGCCGACACGCTTGAGTTCGCTGGGGGCGATTCCGCCCAACCAGACATCGGGTGGCGTCTGCACGGGCTTGGGCAACACGCGGAGATCGTCGTAGTGGAAGAACGTGCCGTGGTGCGTGACACTCGGTTCGAGCCAGCACTTGCGCATCACGGTCAAGGCTTCGTCGAATCGCTTGGCCCGCTCGTCGCGCGCCACGCCGAACGCTTGCTGCTCGTGCGGGTCGGCCACACCGAGGCCGAATGCCGGGAGCAGTCGTCCACCCGAGAGTCGATCGAGAGTGGCCAATTCCTTGGCCAGCACCACCGGATTGCGACCCGGCAGCACCATCACGCTCATTCCGAACTTCAAGCGCGTGGTTCGTCCGGCCGCGAACGACATGGCCACCAAGGGGTCGGGGGCCTCGCCACCGATGCGTTCGCTCAACCACAAACTGTCGAAGCGCAGCGACTCGAGCGCATCGACGACCGTGGCGAATCCGGCGTCGTTCAACGATGTGCGCACACCGAATCCGTAGCCGACACGAATCTTCATGATCAGCGAGCGAGCGCTTCGAGAATGTCGGCGGTCTCGCGTGTCATCGACGCGAAGGGTGAGTGATCGGTGTCGAGCTCGATCGTGCGAGTGCAGCGTTGCGCCATGATGCGCTGGTGCTCGGGATGCACCGAGTCGTCTCGAGTGCACAGCACGTACGTGGATGCGATGCGATCGCGTCCGTTACCGGTGACCGGCTGCGTGACCGTCGACATGGGCTGAGGCGAGAGTCGGGCCAATGACGCCACAATCGTCGCCTCGTCACACTTGTTGTAGAGAGCGGGTCCGGCCAGGGTGGGGTCGAGAACCGACGTTCCGTCGGGCTTGGCCACCATCGCGGGCCCGAGACCCACGTCGTGACGCGGAAACGACCCGAGGGCACTCATGACCGACTCACCGGAATCGAGAGCGAAGGCCGCGACGTACACCAGATGGCTCGCGAGGGGAGTGCGGTGACTGGCTTCGGTGATCACGGCACCGCCGTAACTGTGGCCGACCAACACCGGATCGGTCACGCCGCGATCGCGCAACATCGTGAGAACCCCCGACACTTCGGCGGCATCGCCGTACAGGTCGGAGAGCGAAGCGGTGGACGCGCCATGTCCGGGCAGGTCGATGGCCAGACTCGGCACGCCGCGACGCTCGAGTTCGGCCTGGAGCGACGCCCAGCACCAGGCACCGTGCCAGGCGCCGTGAACGAGGACAACGTGACGAACGGTCATGAGGCGATGGTGGCACCCCACACGGGGCCGAACCGAATCAGGTGGCGGTCAGCGCCGGGCCGGCAGCGAGGTGTTGACCCAACTGGCGGCAAAACCCACGGCCAACGTGCCGAGGACGAGCGAACCATCGGAGACGTCGGTGGTGGCCGACAGCACCGTGGCGGTGGAGGCGGCGATGACGCTCAGAACGAGGGCCAGGACACGCGTGTGCACTCGGCGCACGTGGTCGAGGCGCAGGGGACGGATCTCTCGGTTGCGGTCGATGGGGTGAAGAGTCAGCATGTCAATCGCCTCGTGGAACCGATGATGCCAGCGCGATGTGACGAGTCGTACGGGTTGTCATCGAATTGGAGTCGTCGTCACACAATCGGAACAATCCGGCCGGTCACTCGTAACCTGCGCGTCATGACTGCGTCGACTTCCAACATCCGTCAGCCTCTCGACGTCTTTCGACTCGACGGTCGCGTCGCGATCGTGACCGGCGCCTCGGCTGGCCTCGGTGCGCACTTCGCACGAGTTCTGCACGCGGCCGGCGCCAAGGTGTCGGTGGCGGCCCGCCGCGTCGAGCGTCTCGAATCGCTCGTCGCCGAATTGCCCGGCGCCATCGCCATCGGTGCCGACGTGAGCTCGCCGGCCGACCGGGAGCGCCTGGTGGCCGAGACCACCGAACGGCTCGGACCGCCCAAGATCCTCGTCAACAACGCCGGCATCGGGCACAAGGTCGCCGTTGAAGACGAAGATCTCGAGACGTTCCGCGAAACGATGGAAGTGAACGTGACCGCCCTCTGGCACTTGTCGAAGTTGGCCGCGCCGCACATGATCGCCAACGGTGGCGGCAACATCGTGAACATCGCGTCGATGTACGGAATCGTGGGGGCCGCGCCCGTGAAGCAGGCGCACTACTGCGCTTCCAAGGGCGCCGTCATCAACCTCACCCGCGAACTCGCGCTGCAGTGGGCGCGCAAAGGTATTCGTGTGAACGCGTTGTGCCCGGGCTGGTTCCCGACCGAGATGACGGTGGCCATGGAAGAGGAGGCCAGCATGGCGTACGTGCGTCAGATGTCGCCGCTGCCGCGCCTCGGCGAACTCGACGAACTCAACGGCGCGCTGTTGCTGCTCGCATCCGATGCGGCGTCGTTCATGGTCGGCCAGACCGTGGTGGTCGACGGCGGTTGGACCGCGCGTTGATCCTGCACCTCGCAGTTCGTTCCGACTGGGAAGCCGCACGAGCGAGTGGGTCGTACCCGTGGTCGACTCGCGGTCGCACCGTCGAGCAAGAGGGTTACGTGCACTGCAGTCACGATCACCAGTGGCGCGGAGTGCGCGATCGCTTCTACGCCGATCTGGCCGACGACGAACTCGTTCTGCTGGTGGTGGACGAAGCCAAGTTGTCGTCGCGCGTCGTGGTCGAACGGATCGGCGGCGCACCCGATGCGTTTCCGCACATCTACGGTCCGTTGGACATCGGTGCCGTCGTCGAAGAGCGCTCCGTCACGCGCGACTGATCATTGCTCGATCGTGTTCAGATCGGGGGAGTCAGGTGCGCCCACGGCGCAGCCGCTTCGAGTTGCGACGCCAGTCTGATGAGAACGTCTTCGCGACCATAGGCCGCCACCAGTTGAATGCCCACCGGTAGTCCTTCGGGTGTGCGGTGCAACGGAAGACTGATCGCCGGCTGGCCGCTCTGGTTGAACTGACCCGTGAACGTGACCCACTCGCCGGCGCGCGCGAGCGGAGCCATCGGGCGATTCGGATCATTGACGATCGTGCCCACCTTCAGAGCCGGCTCCGACAACGTGGGCGTGACGAGGATGTCCCAGCCGTCGGCCCACCACTGTTGCATCCGCCGCCGGAAGGTCGACGCCGCGGCCAGGGCCGCCGCGTAGTCGACACCCGAGACCTTCTCGGCGTACTTCGCCTGCGCCCAATTCATGAGTTCGACGTCGTCGGCCGTGATCTCGCGACCGAGCGTGTCGGCGAAGCGTCGCAGCGACATGCCCATGTTGGTGCTCCACATCGCGGCGAAGGTGCTCGTCTGCGATGCATCGGCCAACACGTCGGGCCAAGCCGCCTCCACATGGTGTCCGAGCGACTCGAGCAGCGAGCCGACGGCATTCACTCCCTTGGCGCATTCCTGGTGCACGGCAAAACCACGCGGACTGTGATCGAGAATTCCAATTCGCAAGCGCCCAGTCGGTGCACCTACTTCGTCGAGGTACGGGCGAGCCGGTGGCGGTGCGATGACGGTGTCGCCCACGCCCGGTCCGTGCACGGCGTCGAGCAACCGGGCGGTGTCGCGGACGGATCGGCTCACGCAGAGTTCGACACCGAGTCCGCTTTCGTCGCGGAACGGTGCCATGGTGATCCGACCCTGTGACGGCTTGAGTCCGACCAGGCCGCAACACGCGGCTGGAATACGAATGGATCCGCCACCATCACTCGCGTGCGCGATGGGCACCATGCCGGCCGCGACCGCAGCCGCCGCGCCACCGCTCGATCCTCCCGATGTGCGCGTGGTGTCCCAAGGATTGCGCGTGGGGCCCCAGGCTTCGGGTTCGGTCACCGGAACGCTGCCGAGTTCGGGGCTGTTCGAACGACCGAGCGACACGAGTCCGGCCGCCTTGAAGCGGCTCACGAGCGTGGTGTCGGTGGGGGCGATGTAGTCGGCCGCCTTGAAGGCTTTGTTGCCGTGGCTGATCGGAAGGCCGGCCTCGGTGGCGTGCAGATCCTTGATGAGATACGGAACACCGCGGAACGGTCCGGACGGCAACGACGGATCACTCGCCGTACGGCGCGCGTGGTCGTACCAGCGATAGGTGACAGCGTTCAGAGCACCGTCGAATCGCTCGATGCGTTCGGCCGCGGCCTCCACGAGTTCGAGTGGCGAAACGTCTCCCCGCGCGACCATCTCGGCCTGCGCGGTGGCATCGAGCCAGCGGGTGTCATCCGACAATGAAGTCATGGGCCTGTCTTATCAGGGCCGTGAGCGTGCGGGTACCACGGCATCGTTCTCACTAGGGTGAGCATCCGTGCCCGAGGCCGCCTCATTCGCCGATCCCGCTCAGAGCAATCGCGCCCTGCTGCGGCACGCATCGGTCCGGCGCGTGCTCGGGTCGAGCGTCTGCGTGAATGCCGGTGTGATGCTGCAGGCCACGGCCCTCGGCAAGCAGGTGTACGACATCACCGGTCGCGAACTCGACATCGGCCTGCTCGGATTGGCCGAGTTCCTGCCGGCCGCGTTGCTGGTTCTCGTGACCGGATCGGTCGCCGACCGATTCAATCGCAAGATCGTCGGGTCGCTCGCGGTCACCGGTGAGCTGATCTGCTCGATCGCTCTGGCCTTGTACGCGATGTCCGAGCCGACGGCCGTGTGGCCGCTCTTCGTCATCGCGGTCGGATTCGGCGGATGCCGCGCGTTCGCGGCGCCATCCATTCGCTCGATTCCACCGATGGTCGCGCCCGACGGAACGTTGCCACGAGTCATCGCGTTGTACTCGGCCACGTGGACCGGAGCCGCCATCATCGGTCCGGCCGCGAGTGGTTTCTTGTACGCGGTCGACCCGTCGTTGTCGTACTGGGCATCGGCTGCACTCATCGTTCTCGGAATCTGGCAGTTGGCCCGCGTGACGTTCTTGCGTCAGCCCGATCCGCCGGCGCCTGACTCGAAGGTCACCTTGAGTTCGGCTTTCGAAGGACTCCGTTTCATTCGCCGCACGCCCATCTTGCTGGCCGCCATCTCCCTCGATCTCTTCGCCGTTCTCTTCGGTGGCGCGGTGGCTCTGCTACCGGCCATCGCCGAAGACCGTCTCGGGGTGGGCGACGTGGCCTATGGCTGGTTGCGCGCGGCACCCGGAATCGGTGCGGCGCTCATGGCGATTCTTCTCGCGTCGCGGCCCGTCACGCGTCGAATCGGGAACGTGTTGCTCGTGGCCGTCGGTGTGTTCGGAGTCGCCACGGTGTTCCTCGGAATCACCACGAGTTATGTGGTCGCCTTCGCCTGCCTGGTGATTCTCGCCGGGGCCGACATGGTCAGTGTGTTCATTCGCAGCACGTTGGTTCCGCTCGTGACGCCCGACGACAAGCGGGGCCGCGTGATGGCCGTCGAGAACGTGTTCATCGGTGCGAGCAACGAACTCGGCGCCTTCGAGAGTGGCGTGGCCGCGCAGGCCTTCGGCACGCAAGCCGCCGTGATCGGCGGAGGAGTGGCCACGATCGGAGTCGTAGCCGCGTACACGGTGGCGTTCCCCGCCTTGCGCCGGGTGAACCGGTTCGAAGAACTCGACCCCGACGCTACGCCCTGACGGCGAGCCAGACGATCAGCGGCACCACGATCCACGACAGAACGAGCAGCACGATCGCGTAGGCCGCGAAGTTGTAGCTCTCGTCGCGCGGTGGTTTTCCGGCTGCGCCGATCGTCTCCCACAGTGCACGCATCGGCTGATCGGTCGACAGCGTGATGCGGCGCCGGGCCACGCTCGCGCTGAACAGCGCGACCCACGACAACGACGCGAGCACCACGAACAGAACGACGCCGAGCACGATCACGCCCGCGGTGGTGTCGAGCGCCGCTCGAGCTGCGCTTTGTAATCCGCTCACGGCAGACGTGAGCACGGCGCCACCGAGCAGAAAGGTGGGGAGTCCAAGTGCCTTGGCGTTCATGCCCGCTTGCACGCGTCGCATGTCGAGTCGCGATCGCCGCAACATCGAATGCTCCGGAGTGCCCCACGGCGAGTTGGCCTCACGTCGTTCGTACAGACCGGCCACACGACCGGCCAATCGGTTGATGTGGCTGCGCACGATCCAGCGCGTGACCTGTTGAACGAGCCATTGGGCGATCGGCTTGAGTGGCCCGAGGCGACGCATCTCGGCCGGTCGGGCGCCGTTGCGGTCGAGAACCTCCAGTCCGCGAACCATCATGCGGTGTGCTTCTTCGAAGCGGTCGGGTCGATGAAGCGGACGGATGGCCGACATCTCGGCCACCATTTCCTTCTCCACCTTGCCTTTGCCACCGATTTGGGTGAGCAGGACGTCCTTCTCTTCGTCGGTATCGGCCCGCAGTACGCGCAGGGCGTCGAGTCGATCGAGCAAGAGTTCAGCCGCCGTCTCGATGATCGGTTCGCTCGAGGGGTCGTTTCTGTGTTCGTCGGCTGATCCGCTCACGATTCGGAAAATAGTCGGTGTCGGGCGGATTCGCAGACGGGTCGTTACCGTAGGGGGCGTGAAGGGTCAGTTCATCAAGAAGTTCTTCGCCGAGTTCCGCGAGTTCATCAACAAGGGAAATCTCGTCGCCATCGCGATCGGTTTCGTGATGGGTTCGGCGTTCACGGGCCTGGTCACGGCCCTGGTCGAGAACGTGATCATGCCAACGGTGGCCATTCCGTTCGGCAAGCCCAATTTCGACGACGTGCTCATCCTCACCATCAACGACGCCGAGATCCGCTTCGGCGCGTTCCTGACGGTGGCCGTGACATTTCTCTCGATCGCCTTCGTCCTGTTCACCATCTTGAAGATCTACAACCGGGCCACTGGGGACGAAGCTGTGGCCCCGCCGTCCGAAATCGGCCTACTCACCGAGATCCGCGACGAATTGCGTGCGCAGCGCCCCACCAACGGCTGATCGTGCGTCGCTCTCTCTTCGTTTTGGTCGCGCTGGTGACGACCGCGTGTTCGTCCGGGTCGTCGACGCCCGCGGTCACGTCGACGGTGCCGGCCACCATCGCGGGAGTGGGCTCGTTGCCTCCCATCGGGCTGTATCTCGAAGCGTTGGGCGGGGCTCCGTCCACCTTCCCTGATGGCCAACGGGTTCCCGTGCAGCAGTCGACGGTCGGTGAAGCGGCAACTGGTCCGCGCGTGCTGATGATCGGCGACTCGATCCTGGCGTTGTTGTCGCGCCGATACACGAATGCGGCCTGTCAGTCGATCGTGCCACTCGGCTGGCAGATGTCGATCGAGGCCGAGATCGGTCGCGGTATCACGTTCGCGCCAACGGTTCTCGAAGCCAAGGACGCCGATCAGTGGGACGCGTTCGTGTTGTTCTTGGGTACCAACTACTGGGGCAACCGACCCGAATTCAAGCGAGTGCTCGGGCAGGTGCTCGACGAGATGTCGCCGCGTCCGGTCGTGCTCTTCACCACCAGCGAGTTTCGTCCGAGCCAGCGTGACGTGAATTCGGTGATCGAGAACGAAGTTCTCACGCGTGAGAACGTTTGGTTCGTCGACTGGCGAGCCATCTCGAAGGCCCCTGGTGTTCTCGCCGGTGACGGCATTCACCCGTCCAACGATGGCAACGACTTCTTGGTGGAGAAGATCTCGCAGGTTCTCGGACGGGCTCCCGGTGACGAGAAGGGAGCCTGCCTGCCCTCCGACTTCAAGGCCGACGAAGAAGCACCCGACGCGATCCGCGACATCGTGGATGACGGGGCCACTGGCGATGCGACTGACGACACCGCCGCCCCGGAATCGTCGGTCACCACACCGCGAACCCCAGGAGATTCGACGCCGTAG
>CAZELU010000019.1:0-18886 GCA_964513215.1 uncultured Bifidobacterium sp. | reverse complement strand
CGCCCCGGAATCGTCGGTCACCACACCGCGAACCCCAGGAGATTCGACGCCGTAGCGAGTTGTCGCGTCGCCGTCGATCCCACACACTGATTCCGTGCTCCAGGTCCAGTCTCTTCACGTCGAGATCGGTGGTCGTCTCGTCGTCGAGGACGCCACCTTCACCGTGATGGCCAAGGACAAAGTCGGTCTGGTGGGCCGCAACGGTGCGGGGAAGACGAGTCTGTTCAAGGTGTTGGGCGGAGAGAGCGAACCCACGCGCGGCAAGATCGTCCGCAAGGGTGGGTTCGGGTACCTGCCCCAGGATCCGCGAATCGCCGGCGTGTTCGACGGACGCACCGCCATTTCACACGTTCTCTCGGGTCGCAACATCGACGACGATCTCGCGCGTCTCGAAAAGTTGCGCGTCGCCATGGAGGCCGACGCCAGTGAACGGAACGTGTCTCGCTACAGCCGAGCCGAGGACGAGTTTGCACTGAAGGGTGGTTACGCGGCCGAGAGCGAAGCCCGGGCCATCGCGGCCGGTCTCGGTCTCACCCAGTCGCGTCTCGACTTGCCGGTCGGCGTGCTGTCGGGCGGCGAACGGCGACGAGTCGAACTCTCACGCATCCTCTTCGCCGGTAGCGATGCACTTCTGCTCGACGAGCCCACCAACCACCTCGACGTGGACGCCAAGACGTGGCTGCTCGAGTTCCTTCGTTCGTATCGCGGCGCGCTGCTCGTGATCAGCCACGACCTCGACCTTCTCGACGAAGCGATCACACGTGTTCTGCACCTCGACCGTCCCGCGGAAGACTCGACGGGTCATCTGGTGGAGTACCGCGGCACGTACACGCAGTACCGCAAGGCCCGCGCCGACGACGAAGAACGTCTGGCGAAGAAGGCCGCTCTGCAGGCCAAGGAGATCCAGCGGTTGCAAACCGTCGTCGATCGCTTCGGTGCCAAGGCGACCAAGGCGGCGATGGCTCACTCCATCGAGAAGCGCATCGATCGTCTCGAAGCCGATCGTGTGGTGGGGCCGTCGGCCACCAAGACGATCACCGTTCGTTTCCCCGATCCGCCGCCGAGCGGCGAGACCGTCGTCGTCGCCGAACACCTGTGCAAGGCGTACGGCGGACCACCGGTGTTCGAAGACGTTTCGTTCGACCTCGGCCGCGGTGAACGACTCCTCGTTCTCGGTTTGAACGGTGCTGGCAAGACCAGTCTCTTGCGCATCCTGGCCGGCGAGAGCACGGCCGATCTGGGTGACTTTCGATTCGGGCACAACGTGCACGTCGGTTACTACGCCCAGGAGCACGACAACCTCGACACCAACGCGTCACTTCTCGACAACATTCGGCGCGAAGTGCCGCCCGGTGTCCAGCTGACCGAGACACAGCTCCGTGGCCTGCTCGGCATGTTCGGACTGTCGGGCGACAAGGTGTTCCAGCGATCGGGCACTCTCTCGGGAGGGGAGAAGACGAAGTTGGCTCTCGCCATGCTCATGGTCGGTCGCAACAACGTTCTTCTTCTCGACGAACCCACCAACAATCTCGACCCGCCCAGTCGTGAGGCGGTGGCCGATTCGCTCGCGTCGTGGAAGGGCTCGATCATCTTCGTGAGTCACGACGTCGAATTCGTCGAACATCTCGACCCCACGAAGGTTCTCCTGATGCCCGATGGCCAGGTCGACTACTTCGGAGCCGATTGGCTCGACCTGGTGAGCCTGGCCTGACGACTCGGAACGGTTCGGTACACGGGTCGTAGCCACCTGCGGCTACGGTGCCCCACATGCGAGTAGGAATCTTCGGCGGAGCCGCCAACGACGGATCGATCGATGCCATGGTGGCCGAGGCCAAGCGAGCAGAAGCCGATGGCTTCCACAGTTATTGGGCGCCGCAGATCTTCGGCCACGACGCACTCACCGCGCTCGCGGTCGTGGGCCGCGAAGTGCCGCGCATCGAACTCGGCACGAGCGTGGTTCCCACCTACCCGCGTCACCCGATGATGATGGCGCAGCAGGCACTCACGGTGAACGCCGTCACCAACGGTCGCCTGTGCCTCGGTATCGGCTTGAGCCACAAGGTCGTGGTCGAGTCGATGTGGGGAATGAGTTTCGACAAGCCGGTGCGTCACATGCGCGAATACCTCGAAGTGATGATGCCGCTGCTCGAAGGCAAGCCCGTCGGGTACGCGGGTGAAGAGTTCCGGGTGAACGGCGCCATCTCGGTGCCGGGTGGTTCGCGTCCGTCGGTCGTGATCGCCGCACTGGGCGAACAGATGCTCAAGGTCACGGCCGCCCTCGCCGACGGAACTCTCACCTGGTGCACCGGTCCGCAAACTCTCTCGTCGCACACCGTGCCCACATTGCGCGCCGCCGCCGACAAGGCCGGTCGCGACTCCACGCGCGTGATCGCGGCTCTGCCGGTGTGCGTCACCACCGATCGCGCCGCGGCCCTCGAACGCGCCGCCAAAGTGTTCGTGATCTACGGGCAGCTTCCGAGTTACCGCGCCATGCTCGACAAGGAAGGTGCGGCCGGTCCGGCCGACATCGCTGTGATCGGAAGCCGCTCCGAAGTCGTCGATCGCCTCGCCGCGCTGGCCGACATCGGCGTCACCGATTTCGCCGCGGTTGAATTCGGCGGAACTCCTGATGAAATCGCCGACACCCGAGCGGCCGTGAAGGAACTTCTCGGCTAGAACTCGGGCGAATCACCGGCACACGAAGGGGAGGGATCGTGGCAGCAGGCGTATCGGTCAGCAAGGACAACGGCATCGCGCGGGTCGTCTTCGACAATCCGCCGATCAACTTGTTCACCATCGAGGAGTTCCTCGCCACCGCTCGGATCGTCGGTGACCTGAGTGTCGATGACAGCGTTCGGGTCGTCATCCTCTCGTCGAAGAATCCGCAGTTCTTCATCGCCCACTTTGACGTCGCGGCCATCCTCACGTTTCCCACCGATTCGCCTCCGGCGACCGAGCTCAACGCGTATCACGTGATGTGCGAGAACCTTCGCACCATGCCCAAGGCCACCATCGCGGTGATCGAAGGCCGAGTGGGTGGCGGAGGGAGCGAACTCGCGCTGAGTTGCGACATGCGCTTCGCGCTGCGGGCATCCAAGAAGCATCCGGGTGCGGTGTTCAACCAACCCGAAGTGGCTCTTGGCATCCTCCCTGGCGGCAGTGGAACGCAACGGTTGAGCCGTTTGATCGGCCGCTCCCGCAGTCTCGAAGTCATCCTCGGTTGTGACGACGTCGATGCCGAAACTGCCGAGCACTGGGGTTGGGTCAATCGCACGCTGCCGCGCAAGAAGTTGTGGAAGCACGTCGAAGGTCTGGCCGCGCGAATCGCGTCGTACCCGGCTCACGCGGTGGCCGAGGCGAAGGCCGCGGTTCTGTTGGCCGAGAAGGGCTTTCCGGCCGATCTGCTCGCCGAAGGCAACGCGTTCAACCGCACGCTCGGCGGTCCGGGTACTCGCGAGGCCATGGAGCGTTTCCTCGCCAACGGTGGTCAGACCCTGGACGGCGAACTTCGTCTCGGTGATCTGACCCGGCCCTGACGGTCTAGGGTTCGGGCATGTCGTCATCGTCTGTTCCCGGAATCGATCGCGCCTCGGCCGACAAACTGCTCACCACCACGAGGTCGGTGCGCAAACGACTCGACCTCGATCGTCCGGTGGAAGCGTCCGTCATCCAGGAGTGCATCGACATCGCGTTGCAGGCTCCCACCGGAACGAACGCTCAGAACTGGGCCTTCGTGGTGGTGACCGACGCCGCCAAGCGCAAGGTGATCGCCGATACCTACCGCGGAGCCGGAGAGATCATGGCCGGCTCGGGTTATCCGCCGCCGCTTCCGCCCGGAGACCCGCGCGAGCACGTCATGCCCAAGGTGATGGAGTCGGCGCAGTATCTCGGTGAAGTGCTCGATCGCGTTCCCGTGCACGTGATCGCGTGCGTGCAGGGTCGAGTCGAGCAGGTGCCGATGGTGGTCGCGCAGGCGTCCACGTACGGATCGATCCTTCCGGCCGCGTGGAGTTTCATGCTGGCGCTGCGTTCGCGTGGTCTCGGTACGGCCTGGACCACCATTCATCTCTTCAAGGAACAAGAGATCAGCCAGCTGCTCGGCATTCCGCCCGAGTGGACGCAGACCGTGTTGTTCCCGGTCGCGTACTACACCGGTGACGATTTCAAGCCCGCCCACCGACTCCCGTCGTCCACCATGACGCACTGGGATTCGTGGGGTTCGCACCGTTGAGCATCCCGGTCGAGCCAACCGAACTCGCGCAACAACTGCACGGCCGTCGCTTCGCGTACCTGATCACCGTCAACGAGAATCGCAGTCACGTGGTCGCCCTCGTGCCCTCCGTGAGCGGATCGGTACTCGTGTTCGGCTCGACTGGTCGGACCACTCGACGCGATGTCGAAGTCAACTCGCGCGTGACCGTCGTCTGGCCGCCGAGCGAGAGTTCCGAGTACTCGTTGATCGCAGATGGTGAGGCCACAGTGGCCGGCGAGGGCGTGTCGATCACCGTCGAGCGAGCAGTGCTGCACCGACCGGCCTGATCAGCGGCGCAGGAGACTCGTGGCCTGACTCACGACGGCAGGCGGCAGCGTCGTCTGACTGCCCACGACGGTCACGGCGCGAACGGCTCCGTCCACCTGTGTGAGCCACGCTGCTGTCGCCGCAGGCACTTGTGTCGAAGTCGCACCGAGCAGGACCCGACGATTCGGTCCGAGCACTCCGATGGCCGAGATGGCGTCGAAGCCATTCGACTGATCGGAGATGTTCACGAGTCCGACGTTTGATGTGTTCCAGCCGAATCCCCCGATCGTCGTCGGAGCCGACAGGAAGTTGGCCAGGGCGGTGGCCGTGCCGTAGCGGTCGGCTCCGGCGATGCGGAACGTCGTCACACCGAGAGCTTCGATCTGCCGCTTGGTCGATTCGGACACCACGCTGGTGCCGCCAACGATGAGCACGTTGGTGATGCCGAGACCTTGCAGAGTGACTCGGACCGAATCCGGGAGTCGATCACGCTGAACGAGCAGGATCGGAAATGCTCCCGCGGAGTCGGCCGGGCCGAAAGTCGCCGGGCCGGCGATCACGGCATCGGCGAAGCTGTCGCCGCGCACGATGAAGGCCGTGCGCTTTCCATTGATCGTGCCGATGGCGTTGAGCCGGCCGGCGACCGCGGTGGCGGTCTCGAACCTGGTCGGGCCGAACACACGGTCGATGTTCGAGGGCGATAGCCCGACACCGCCTTCGGCCGTCGATGCCGTGAGTTGCGCCTCGACGGATACGGGAATCGCCTGGGGGCCGCCCATGATCCAGACCTTCTGCGGTGCCTCGGTGACGATGGCGGAGATCTGCGCTGCAGAGAGACCGGTCGGGGGCACCAGCACGATGTCGGCGTTCTGCTGTCTCGCAAGCGCCGCCGCCGCCATGCCATCTGCGTACACCGAGCCACTCGTCAGCACGATGTCGGTGCGATCGGCCGCCTGTTCGACGGCGAGATTGGTGGCGAAGATGTCGTCACCGGCGGTCTGCTCGAGTCGCGTCACCGTCGCATCGGTGTAGGTCTGGGCGGCGAGTGCGACGGCCGCCGCGGCGTCCACCAGCCCGGCGCCGCAATAGAAGACGTCCCCCGGAATACTCGAACACGACGGGCTTCCGCTGCCGAACGGACGCGCGGTCTGACGAAGGATGGCTTCGACCTGCGCCGAGTCGAGACCCGGATTGACCGAGAGCATGAGTGACACGATCCCGGTGACGATGGGCGTCGCCATGCTCGTGCCCTGTTTGTATCCGTAGGTCCATCCGGTGGGCGTCAAGTCCGCCGAGCGCGAACCCGCGTTCATGGTGGACAGAATTCCGGTCGGTCCTCCGGGTGCGGCGATGTCCACTGGTGGGCCGTAGTTGGAGTAGGTCGCGCGCGTACCGTCGCTTCGCACGGCGGTGACCGTGATGACGTTGTTGCAACTGGCCGGCGCAAAACTGTTGGTGGCGAGATTCTGCGCCGAGTTGCCCGCTGCCACGACCACCACGACACCGGCGGCGACCGCGTCGTTGATGGCGTCCTGCTCGATGGATTCGCACGCCGACGCCGAACCGAGACTCAAGTTGATCACCCGAGCAGGAGTCGGGTTGACGGGTGCACCGGGAACCGGCAGACCCGCGGCCCAGCGAATGGCCGATGCTTCGTCGGAGGTTCGGCCGCCGCACGTGCCCAGGACACGGATGTGCTGAATACGTGACCGGTGGTTGATCCCCGCACCGCCGATGCCGTTGTTGGCGGATGCGCCGATGATTCCGGAAATGTGCGTGCCGTGCCACGAACTGGCCTGGAAGCCCGTGCTGTTGGAGCACGAATACGTCGGATCAGCGACGTCGGACCAGTCGCCCGGATCGGACTCGTCAGCGTCCCAGCCGTCTCCGTCCTTGCTGTCGCGAGGGCGGAACACGAAGTCGTAGCCCTTCACCATGCGATTGATCAGGTCGGGGTGCTCGAGGCGTCCGGTGTCGATCACGGCGATCACGAGATCGGGTGAGCCCGTCGTGATGTCCCACGCTCGTTCGATTCCGATGCCGGGCCCGGACGCCGGCAGGTACCACTGATCGAAGTAGCGGGGATCGGTGACCGATAGTGCGGCGTAGCGAACTCCGTCCGGGTCGGCCGCCTCCACGAGGCCGGTGCTCTCGAGTTCGGTGGCGATCGTTTCGGCGCGTTCGGCGGTCACCGGCTCGGCGAGCCGGATCACGTCGTAGCCGCCGCCGACGGAGTCGACCGTCGCTCCGTCGAGATCGATTCGCTCGAGCACGACACTCGTGGCCGGTGCGCGTCCGTCGATTCGATCGACGACGATGGAAGTGACGAGTGGTTCGTCGTCGATCGCCGCGGCATCACTTGCTCGCGCGTTGCTCGCAAGACTGCTCACGAGAGCGGATGCGACGACGAGCGTCGACAGGCCGAGGTGAAGAGGTGAGCGCATCGTGCGCCGGGGGCTGTTCATGGTGCGAATCACGAGTCTGTTATCGAATGGTAAGTACTTTTCGTGACAGACATACCGGAGATGGGCCGAATACGGCGTGATTGAGCAGGTCTTGACGGTCAGAGAAGGATCTCGGCCAGCCGGCCGATCGAGCGCTCGTCGATGGGATTGGCAACCAGAATCACTTCGTCGGCGCCGGCATCACCGAGTTCTCGCACGCGACGAGCGACATCGGTCACGGTGGCAGCGGTGT
The DNA here is from genome assembly GCA_964513215.1 of uncultured Bifidobacterium sp. Classification (GTDB taxonomy): domain Bacteria; phylum Actinomycetota; class Acidimicrobiia; order Acidimicrobiales; family Ilumatobacteraceae; genus Casp-actino8. The sequence goes on along the minus strand of CAZELU010000019.1, from coordinate 11,670 downwards.
ACGTGCTCGGCATGGGCCGCTCGGTCGCGCTCGGATCGACGTTCACGAGGAGGCAAGCGCTGCGCTTGACGGCGCTCGGGTCGCGACCGGCATCTCGGCACTGTTGTGTGATCGAGGCGTTCAGTGCTGCGAAACCTTCGGCATCGTTGTCGAACCAGTCGAACCAGGTGTTCCACCAGTCGACGTGCGGAAGTGCCGTACGCAGAACGCGTGGGCCAGTGGAGCCGATCATGATCGATTGGCGATGCCGGGGACGGGGTAGCTGCACCACGTCGTCGACTCGATGGAATCGGCCGTCGAGAGTCACGCGCTCACCGCGTACGAGTCCGCTCACGATCGCGAACGCCTCCTCGAATCGTCCGGCGCGATTGTCGAAGGGCAATCCGAACGCACGGAACTCCGGTTCGTTCCAGCCTGCTCCGACCCCGAGGACGAGGCGACCGGCGCTGATCTCGTTGATCGTCGATGCCATCTTGGCGATGACCGCCGGTGGGTGGAATGCGAGGCACGCCACCAACGGGCCGATTTCGATCCGATCCGTCGAGGCCGCGATGGCGGCGAGGAGAGTCCAGGCATCCCACGGCCCTCGTTCGGGTTGGCCGTCTCCCCGGTAGAGCAGATGATCACCCAGCCACAGCGAAGCGAAGCCGGCCGACTCGGCCAATTGCGCCATCCGTAGGTACTCGTCCCACATGACCTCCCGCTCGACCTCGGGAAGTTGGATGCCGATGCGGGGACTGGACATCACACCAGTCTGTCAGCCCTCGCCGACGAGCCAGGGTGACGACTACCGTCGTGAAGGAAACGGGGGAGTGTCGGTGGACGATTTGGGTATCCGCAGCGATCCGGAGCGCATCGAAACCGAGTGGATGGCGCGCGTACTCGACGCCGCCGGACTCGCACGTGGGGCCACGCTCACCGACTGCCGCTTCGGCGGATACGTCGGAACCGGCCAGACCGGATGCAACGCGCGTTTTCACCTCACCTGGGATCGAGCCGACGACCGGCCGTCCACGGTCATGGGCAAGTTTCCGTCACGCGATGCGACGGCCCGAGCGACTGGTTTCGGCGGTTCGGCCTACATCACCGAGTGGAACTTCTACCGCAACATCGCCCCAACGCTTCGTGTTCGCGCACCGCACTGCTATCTCTCGGCGTTCGACGGTGATGCGCAGGAGTTCTGCCTCATCATGGAAGACCTGGCCGGGTCCGAGCAGGGCGATCACTTCGTCGGGTTGAACGACGACGAGTTGGCGCTGGCCATCGAACAGGCGGTTCTGTTGCACGCCCCGCGTTGGGGCGATCCGACACTCGACTCGTCGTGGCCACAACCCTCCACCGAGGACGAGCGGTCCGAACGGTTGGCCATGTTGTACGGCTTCTTGTTGCCGGCCTTCCTCGACCGCCTCGGGTCACGGCTCGACGCCGAGATCGTCGGAGTGGTCAACGACTTCGCGCCGCTGGTGGGTCGATGGGCGCGCGGTACCGGAACACCGCTGACCGTCGCCCACTACGACTTCCGGCCCGACAACTTCTTGTTCGCTCGCACTCCGGGTGCACCACCGCTGGTGGTGGTCGACTGGCAGACCGTCAATCAGGGCCTGGGCATGGTCGACGTGGCGTACGTGATCGCCAGTAGCTACGCACCCGGCGAGCGTCCCCGTGAGCGCGATCTGGTGGCCGAGTACCACCAGCGTCTTGCCGCTTCTGGTGTGTCGTACTCGTTCGACGACTGCTGGCGCGACTATCGCTTCGGCGCGCTATGGGGTCTCATCATCACCGTGTTGGCCACGTCGATGGCTGCGCAGACCGAGCGTGGTGACGATCTCTTCGTTCGGATGGCCTCGCAATACGGGTACCAAAGCCTCGAACTCGACTCACTGGAGATGCTGCGCTCATGACCACTACCGAATTCGACCCCGACCAGTTGCGCGACCGCTATCGCGCCGAGCGCGACAAGCGTGTGCGTAGCGACGGCAACGACCAGTACCAGATGATCGCGGGCGATTTCGCCCACTATCTCGAGGATCCGTACGTCGCACCCATCGATCGTGAACCGCTGTTCGACGAGGTCCAGGTGGCCATCATCGGCGGAGGATTCGGCGGCCTGCTCGCCGGAGCTCGTTTGCGCGAGGCCGGTATCGACGACCTGCGCGTCATCGAGAAGGGAGGCGACTTCGGCGGCACGTGGTACTGGAACCGCTACCCAGGCGCCGCTTGCGACGTCGAGTCGTACATCTATCTGCCATTGCTCGAAGAGGTCGGGTACATCCCGAAGGAGAAGTACTCGAAAGCTCCCGAGATCCTCGCGCACAGTCAGGCCATCGGCCGCCACTTCGACCTCTATCGCAACTCGTGCTTCCAGACCGAGGTGACCGAAGTGCGGTGGGACGACTCACTTCGGCGCTGGATCATCTCCACCAATCGTGGTGACAAGATGCGCGCGCGTTTCGTGGTCATGGCCAACGGACCACTGCATCGACCCAAGTTGCCGGGGATTCCTGGTGTCGAGACATTCAAGGGTCACTCCTTCCACACCAGTCGTTGGGACTACGCCTACACCGGCGGATCGTCGGAGGGCGGTCTGGTCGGCCTGAAGGGCAAGCGCGTCGGAATCATCGGAACCGGTGCCACCGCTGTGCAGTGCGTTCCACATCTCGGTGAGCACGCCGATCAGCTCTACGTGTTCCAGCGAACACCGTCGTCGATCGACGTGCGCAACAACCGTCCCACCGATCCGACATGGGCGCAGTCGCTGAAGCCGGGTTGGCAGCAAGAGCGGATGGACAACTTCAACGCCCTCGTATCGGGCGGGTTCGCGGCCGAAGACCTGGTCAACGACGGATGGACCGACATCATCGGCAACTTGCTCATTCGTCTGCGCAAGGAAGCCTCTCCCGATCTGTCACCCGATGGTCTCGCCCGCAATCTCGAATTGGCTGACTTCGAGAAGATGAACCAGATCCGGGCCCGGGTCGATTCGGTGATCACCGACCCACGCGTGGCCGAGGCCCTCAAACCGTGGTACCGCCAGTTCTGCAAACGCCCCTGCTTTCACGACGAGTACCTGCAGACGTTCAATCGTCCGAACGTGTCACTCATCGACACCGACGGCAAGGGAGTCGACCGGATCACCGAGACCAGCGTCGTGGCCAATGGTGTCGAATACGAGATCGACTGCCTCATCTACGCCACGGGTTTCGAAGTGGGGACCGAGTACACGCGTCGGGCTGGATACGAGATCTACGGTCGGGACGGCGTGTCGCTCACGCAGAAGTGGTCGGACGGTGCACGAACCCTGCACGGCTTCCATTCGGTGGGCTTCCCGAACTGCTTCATCGTGAGCAACATCCAGTCCGGCTTCACCGTCAACTTCCCGCACATGCTCAACGAACAGAGCAAGCACATCGCGTACGTTCTCCGTCAGGCGCAGGACATCGGAGCAACTCTCGTGGAGGCCACCGATGCCGCCGAGGACTCCTGGGTGCGCACCATCGTCGACCTGTCCCAGAACAACGTGAAGTTCCTCGAGGCGTGTACTCCCGGGTACTACAACAACGAAGGCAAACCAGCGGCTCGCAGTCTGCAGAACGGGAGTTACGGCGCGGGTCCGGTCGCGTTCGTCAAAGTCCTCGAACAGTGGCGAGCGACTGGTGAGATGCCGGGACTTCACGTCGAGTGATCGACGAGCTCGACCGTTTCAGCCGACGAGGCGGTCGAGTATCTGATCGAGCTCGGCGGTGGCGACACCGATCGATTGGTCGGCGATACCGAATGGGATGAGCAGGGTGTTCTCGAAGCGCATCGAACCACACGAGTAGACGACGTTCGGAACGTAGCCGTCCTGCTCGAGTTCACTCGGCACGAGAAGTGGCGATCCGAGTCCTCCGATCACCCGCTCCGGATCGTTGCGGTCGAGGAGAAGAGCGCTGATGCAGTAGGTGCGCATGGGACCGACCGCGTGAGTCATCACGAGCCAACCCGCCGACGTCTCGATCGGCGAACCACAGTTGCCCAGTTGGACCACCTCCCAGGCTCGTCGAGGAAGTTGGATGGCTGAAGATTCGTCCCAGTACTCGAGGTGGTCGGAGAACGAAATCGAGTTGCTCTCGCGGTCGGCTCGTGACAGTGCGACGAATCGTCCATCGACTTTTCGCGGGAAGATCGCCAGTCCCTTGCCGCGCGCGGCACGACCCGACACCGGAGTCACCTCGAAGGTGAGGAAGTCGCGGGTCGACAACAGTTGCTGAGCGACGTCGACGCCGTCGAACGCGGTGTAGGTCGCGAAGTAGATCCGACCCATTTCAGGATCACTGAACTCGACGAATCGCGCGTCCTCCATCCCTCTCCACTCGGCTTGGGCACGTGGCCAGATGACTCGCTCGCTGAGATGTGAGTCGGCCGAGAACGACACCGAGTACGACCGGTCGGCGATCTGTCGCAGGTGCTGGGCGGTGATGTCGGCGTTGCGGTACGTGTCGCGGTCATGAACGAGACGATTGATCTGTTCTTCGAGATCGGACGGGTGGAAGGTCTCTCCGAGTTGGTGCAGGACCTGGTGGGCGTTCTCACCCATGTCGCCCATCGATTCGAGTAGGCCCCGAAATGCGACGTGTCTCAGGTGGCCCTCGGAATGGAGTCCCACGTCGAGATCGGTGCCGACTGGATCCATCACGACCCGGCCCAGATCGTTCACGAGGCCGGTGCGAAAACCGATCGACGAGCGATGGCCTTCACCGATGCACCGGGCGCTCATGACGAACCGACACCATCCCGGTTCGACACCGCTCTGATCGGGGTGGCGAACAGCGGACGGGTTGGTGAGAGCGGCGCCCTCCACCGAGAACTCGTGCGTGAAGTAGGCACCGATCAGACGCCATCGGTTGTCGCTGAGGTGGATGGGCGAATCGAGGCGACTGGTCACGCGATGAGCGTGCAGATCGAGCCAGTAGTGGATGTCGTCGTGACGAGCGTTGAAGCGCAGCAACACATCGTTGAGGGCGGCTTCCACCTCGGTCTCGTCCAACTCCAGCACGCGGTCGAGCACCGCGGTGGCCCGCGACTGCGTCACACCGAAATCTTCCTGTCCGGGAATGAACAATCGGGCGAACACTCGACTCGGATCGGCCTTCAGGTGGATGCCGGTCCGAACCGCCAAGACGGTCGGGTCGGGACGTGGAGTCGTCGTCATCGAACGAGGTGAGCCATCTTCTGGTGGACCTGAAGCGTCGAGATCATCGCCAGCGTGGACTCCGCGCCTTGGTTGAGGTTGCGACCGTGCGAGTGCAAACCGTCGAAACCCCCTCCCGTTATGTCGTCGATCATGGAGACGCTGGCGTCGTTGTCGCCGTGGAACCAGCGGCCGGCCATGTCGACGATGCGTATCCAGTCGTGGTCGCCCGTAGCGGAGAGAGCACGGTGAGCCGCGTCGGCGATCGCGGCGACTTCGATGGGCTGCTGATCGAACGCGGGTTTGGGATCACCGGGTCCGCGCCCGTTGGTCGGGGTGACCGAGAAGTGGTCGTGGTAGGTCTCGGTGTCGACGAGCCAACGGAGCATCTCGAGTCCCTCGTGCACGACCGAATCGTCATGATGGGCCAGCCCGGCGGCGATCACGACTTCGGGAAGGGCCGCGTTCGCGTACGTCAGTCGTGGTTCGGGCCAGGGCCACTGAGGAGTTCTCTCGCTCGACAGGATGAGGTCGGCTGCATCGGCGATGAGATCGAGTGCACCTGAGTGGGCCGGTGCGACGTCGAGCACTTCGGCGGCGCCGAGGGCTGCGAACGCCATGCTCCGCAACGACTCGGAGCGATGTCGGATACCCGACTCGAAGGCGCCCAGGGCTCGCTGATGGAGCAGGCCGTCCTTGCTTCGTGCGATCACGGTGCCGAACGCCCAGAGCGATCGTCCCCAGGAGTCCTCGATCGTGGCTTCATCGAGCCAGATGCGAGCGAAGCTCAAGCGGTTGTGGGTGCGTCCCTCCGGAGTCTGCGCCGAGAGGATGAAGCGCATCCCGAGCCGAGCGAGGATCGATGCTCCACTCGATCCGTTCGGATCGCGCGTGGTGACGACGACCAGCCGAGCGTTGTCGTCGGTGCAATAGCCGTGCGAGAAGCGAGGCCGTGGGCCCTTGGCATGCTCGAGGAGACCCCAGTCGTCGGACATGTTGATCAGGTGTCGGAACGTGTACCCGTTCATGCCGACTGCCGAACGGATGTGGACGCGGAGTGCGTGAGGTCGAGAGCGAGCTGGGAGTAGCGATACGCCACGTTCGGCCAACTGTGCAGGGGAGCGAGTTCGGACGCGACCGAGCGCATGGCGGCCGCCACGTTGGGCCGAGTGACGACCAGACGGAGTGCGTCGGCGATGGCAGCAGGATCCTGGTGCGGGACTAGCACCCCTGCGCCTGACCCGAGGAGTTCGACGGAGTGCGGAAACGTGGTCGAGATCACCGGTACGCCAGCTGCAACGGCATCCACGAGAACTCCGGACGTGATCTGATCGGACGAGTCGTAGGGAAGGATCACCGCGTGGCTCGAACACACCAAGTCGAGGAGCTCGGGCACCGATCGGTACGTCTCGTCGAAGATCACACGATCGGCGACTCCATGTCGTCGTGCGCGTTCTCTGAGCGACTCGCGGTACGCCTCGCCGTCGCGAGCGACGACTTTGGGGTGAGTCCGTCCAGCAATGACGTAGCGAATCGGTGGCACGACATCTGAGACCGCGGCAAGAGCATCGATCACCCACTCGATGCCCTTGCCGGGTCCCAGAAGTCCCCATGTCAGCACGGTGGGATTCCGTGGTGACGGAGGTGCAACTGGCGGGGGGAGAGTTGCACCGTGGGGGATGGTGGTCACACCCTGGGGGTGGACGGCGTAGTGAGTGAGGAGACGCTCGCGGGCGGCCAAGGTCATGGTGACCGAACGATCGGAACGAGCGATGACCCCTTCGAGGACTTTCTTCTGATGGGCCGAGGGTTGCAGCGGGATGGTGTGCAGCGTCGTGATCACAGGAACATTGATGCGATCGAGGAGTCGGATCACGTCATCGCCATCGCGGCCACCGAAGATCCCGTATTCGTGTTGCAGAAGGACGCAGTCGAACGTGTTGAGGACTGCTGCGGCGTCGGCGATCGAGTCGTGGTCGCCGTTCGCGAGCGTCCCGACGACTCGATGATCGGACGTCGATCGTTCGTCGGAGTCGCATCGGACGACACCGATGTCACTGGCACCCACTGTTTCGAGTCCACGAGCCAGAGCGGCCGCGAACGTGGCGAGACCACAGGCGGTGGGAGGAAACGTACTGACGATGCCGATACTCGGAAGGCGGCCCGTGGAGGGGTGGAGTCGTGTGTCGATGGCGGTGGATGTCATCGCCCGCTCCGACGGTCTTCGGGGCGAATCGCAACGATCACGAGTCCACCCACGGCGAAGCACACGAGGGCCAGACCGAGGAGAGCGAGGGAGTCGTCACCCGATCCGGTGGTGGGCAACACCTCCACCACTTCCTCGGCGTCGACCTCCTCTTGGCCCTCGCTGCTCTCATTGGGCGGAATGGTGCGGGTCGTCTCCGAACCCTGTGGGACTTCGGGTACCTCAGCTGGGAAGAAGATCGGACCAGGGTTGGTCGTCACCGGGGTCGTCGTGCCCGGGGTGGTTGTTGTTGTGGTGCCGGGTGAGGTTGTTGTCGTCGTGCCCGGGGTCGTGGTGGTGGTGCCGGGTGTGGTGGTCGTTGTCGTGCCGGGTGTGGTGGTCGTCGTCGTGCCCGGTGTGGTCGTCGTCGTGCCCGGGGTGGTTGTTGTTGTGGTGCCCGGGGTCGTCGTCGTGGTCACCGGCGGATCGACCGCGGTCGCACTCATCGACAGGTCCTGGTTGCCCACGCTGCAGTTGGCGGCATCGGAGCAGCGGAAGTCGATCACGCGCATGTGGTACGGAGAACCATTGAGAGCGGAAGCCGACTTGCCGAGACCCCAATCGGCCTGAGTTGCAACGTGGCCACCCCAGGCGAGAACCACCGTCGGTGACGATGCGGTGAAGTACAGCTCGATCGACGTCTTGCTCGAGCCCGTGTACGAACCGGTGAGGAGATGTGCCGACGGGTTGGCACCGATCGTGCAGGTCGCCCCCGAGCACAAGTTGCCGGTGTTGTCGACCGTCGAGCCCGAACCCGTGAACGTCCCGCCCCACACATGGAACGCCTGGCCTCCGAGAGGGGTCACGCCGGCTGCGACCACGTTGGGATCGGAGGGAATACCCAGAGTTGCCGGACCCGATCCACAACTGACTCCCGCGCACGGATCGGCGGCCGACTCGGTGTGGTCGAAGTCGGTCAGGTAGTCGAGTGCGTGGTGCGTCGACTCGGTCGAGTCCCACTGGAGTCGGACCGCGTAGGTTTCACCGCTCGCCAGACCGGAGATGATCGCCCGATACGGGACCGAGTTTCCTTCGGGATACGACGAGTTGTTCTGATTGAGGTTTCCGGTCACCCAGTTCGACGGGCTCGCGGTGTCGCACGTCGAATTGGCGTTGGCGCACTGCTCGATCGAGACCGACGCCTTGGGCTGTCCGGATGCATCGCGTTGTGCCAACGCGAATCCGAGTAGTCCGACGGCGGTGACGATCACGACCGTCGTGATGCGCAGTCTCGACTGCCTGGTTCGCTTGTCCGGTGTACTCGTCGACTGACCGATCGCTTGCATCCCGCTTCATCTCCTCGTTCGAGTTGTGGTGCGGGCGAATGTAAGAGCGTTGTCGTGTCACGGTGCGATGAATCAGTACCGCGTGGTGTTGTGACGTGAGTGAGTGAGACCTGTACCGACGAGAAATCGGGGGGGGGGTCTTTCAGTGTTCTCAAATAGTGATCACACGCGCGAAGTACAGCAGTACCTAAAGTGACGTATTGCGTTCGATCTCGACACTGACGCATTCAAGAATCGGTAGACATCCGCTCTCACGAGTTGTCAATCGACTCGTGATCAACGATCAGGAGGACAAAGCGTGGTTTCAGTTCTGGTGTGCGACGATCAAGAGTTGGTTCGCGATGCTCTTCGAGTCGTGTTGTCCGAGGACGACCAGATCGAGATTCGTCGGGCGGCATCAGGTGTTTCCGATGCCGTGAGTGCGCTCGATGCCGATGGTGTCGATGTGGCAGTGATCGACGTTCGCCTGCCCGACGAGAGCGGTTTGTCAATTGCCGATTGGATTCGCGACCATCGTCCGTCGACGAAGGTCGTTCTGATCTCGGTTCGAGTTTCCGACGAACTTCTCGTCGAAGCCGCCTCACTCGGCGTCGCAGCAGTCGTCGACAAGTCGATCGGCGTGTTCGAACTGTCGAGAATCGTGCGTGAAGTGTCGGCCGGGCGCAACTTCCTCACTCGCGACGTGGTTCGGGCCGCCCAGTCGCGACTCGAGACGCGCGGTTTCGCCCGCCTGTCGAATCTCGGGGAAGTCGATCGCGAGATCATGGGTCTCATCGCCCAGGGGATGTCCGATCGCGAAATCGCAACGAAGGTGTACCTCAGCCCGCAGACGGTCCGTAACCGGGTGAGCCGGCTGCTCACCAACCTCGGCCGCGAGAATCGCACGCAGCTGGCATTGATGGTCGCCGAGTACGACGACCTCAACCATCGGTTCAGTCACTGACCAGTTCAGCTGTCGCTCGATCGACGAAGTGTTCGAGCAACAGCTGAATGCTGTCGGATTTCTCGCCGATTCGCTCATCGAGTTCGGACGCCATCTGACCGAGTTCGCTCAGACCGAATAGTCCGAGTGTGCCGGCCAGTCGATGGGCGGCTCCGCGAGCCGCATCGACCGATCCGCCACTTCGTCGGAAGGTCTCGAGCAGGCCGACATCGACGAGAAGAGTGGCGCGTCGCTGGTGGAGGAGTCGAGCGAGTTCCGTGCGTATCCGCTCGTCGCCGGTCACGATCAGACTCCGACGATGCGGCACAGATCGGTCACGAGTTGTGTGGGATCGAAGGGTTTCGTGATGACTCCGGAAGCTCCGATGCCACGCAGGTACTCGGCGTCGGACTTCTGGGCGCGGGCCGTGAGGAAGGCCACGGGAGTGCAGAAGCACGGATCGGCACGCTTCATCTCGGCCAGAGTGGCCGGTCCATCGAGATCGGGCATCATCACGTCGAGCACGATCAGGTCGTAGTCGTTTCGATGTACGAGTTCGAGGGCTTGGCGGCCCGATGAAGCGAGGGTGACCTCGCACTTGCCGAACGTTCGTATCGACAGGTCGACGATCGTGCGGATGTTCTCGTCGTCGTCGACGACCAGGACGTGATGGGACGAGATGCTCATGACGCCAACCGTTGGATGGTCGAGGCTTCTCCGACTGGCAGTGTGAATCGAAACACTGCGCCGCCACCGTCGCGAATCTCGGCCCAGATTTGTCCACCATGTTTGGCCACGATCGACCGGCAGATGGCCAGGCCCATGCCTGTTCCACCACTGCTCTCGGTGAGACTCGACGTGTAGAACGGCTCGAAAATTCTCTCGACCTCGTTCGCTCGCAGCCCTTGGCCACGATCGAGGACCGACACGACCACGGAGTCGTCGCATTGGGTGGCTTCGATGTTGATGATGCAATCGGGTGGAGAGAACTTGATGGCGTTGTGGACGAGGTTGCTCAGGATCTGAACGATCTGATCGCGCACCATCGGTAGGGGAATCGACTCGACCTCGTGAACGAGGCGGATCATGTGAGTCGAGGCGAGCGGCTTCATGAGGTGCACCACTTCTTCCACCACCAGCCTGAGATCGTCCGTCTGCAGCTGGATGGGTTCGGGTCGACGCGTGTTCAGGCGCTCGAAGTTGAGATATTCGTTGACGAGGCGCAAGAGACGGTCCGAACTGGTTCGAGCGATCGAGAGCAACTGAACAGCGTCGGCTGGCAGGTCGTCCACGACTCCCGAATCGAGCAAGGCCAACGATCCGTGAAGAGACGTGAGAGGAGTCCGGATCTCGTGGCTCACGGCCGTCAGCATCCGTGTCTTCAACAAGATGAGACCCTCTTCCTCGGTGACGTCGCGCAACGTCAGGATCCACGAGACGTTGGAGAAGCCGAGGCGAGTACCGATGACCCTGATCGTGCGAGTCGGAGTCGTCGATCCATCGGTGAGGTCGAATGCGCTCTCACCCTGCTCGAGTCTGGCTCGAATCATGTTCAGCATCGTGTCGGCATCGGTGAGAATCCGCCGTGACGCCGGGTTCATGAAAAGGATCGATTGGTCGAGGTCGAGGGCGATGATTCCATCGGCCGTGAACTCCACGGCTCGACTCGTGACGAGACCCGCCTGTTCGAGCTCATACGTTCGTTGAGCGACACGCCTCTCGAGCGCTGCTTGTGTTCTTCGGGCTGACGATCGATACCCGGCTGTTTGCCCGATGAGCATTCCGAACAGGGTGAGTGATGTGAAGCCGAAGACGTATTCGTCGGTCGTGTCGGCGTACCGCCCGATCGACAGAACGATCGCGACGAGAGCCGGCGCGTAGAAGAACGAGGCGATACTGAGGCGCGAGGCTCGGTTCGGCCGTCTGTTGACGGCGATCCGAATCGAAATCCCCACTCCGGTGACGCCGATGAGGATGAAGAGCTCGACGAGCCCCTGGGGAACCGAGATGATGCCCAGTTGATCGAACGAAGCTGCGGCGTGGGCGA
>CAZELU010000018.1:26612-40701 GCA_964513215.1 uncultured Bifidobacterium sp. | reverse complement strand
CGGAGCAGCGGACGGCGCGGCCGGCTTGGGCGGGATGCGCTTGGGCTTGGTGGGTCGCAGTGGCTTGGGAGCCTGACCCTTGCCAGTGGCCGTCACACCGAACAGTTGAGCGATACCAGGCAGCAGTGATGCCAAGCGTTCGACGGTCTTGGTGAGTTCGGGGGTCACGTTGGTCGGAGGTGCCGACACGGTGAGGAGCGAACGTACCGGCGAGAACGCCACTGCTTCGAGGACGGCGATCCAGCGGTCGGGGAAAGCATCCGGAGTGAGGTTGGCTGCAGTGGCCTCGGCCAGTTTGCGACCGAGATCCTCGGGGAAGATGGCACCCGCCTTCGGCGGTTGACCGGCCAACTTCAGTGCGCGCACCACGCGACCGATCTCGACCGCGGCCGTGATGTCGGCCAACCAGTTCTGGTGCTCGCTCTCGGTGCGAGTGACGAGACCGGCGCGAAGATCGGCCACGAGGGGGCGACACGCGTCGTCGCGTTCGATGACCGGATCGTTGGCAGCGGCGACGACACTGCGCAGATCGCGCAGATCGAGCTGCTCGAGGTCACGCTTGGCGGCCTCGGCGCGGTCGAGCCAATCGGCCACACGCAACTTGGGGAGAAGATCTTGCGCCATCTGCAGCACGCTCTGCTCGGGCATGGTCGGCTTGCCCTCGGCGGCCAGTGCTTCGTTCGCAGTCTTCAGTTTCTGGCGAACGGCTTGCATGCCCTGGAGGGCCAACTCGGCAATGGGACGCTGGTTCTCGGGAATCGTGGCGAGCACTTCTTTGCGATGCGTGTTGCCAGCCTTCAAACGCTTGGCGCGCGGACGCTGCGGGAGTTCGGGCGGAGCCTCGAAACGCGGACGGCGCGGACGGTCGGGGCGACGCTCGCGACGTTCGCCATCGGCGGGACGAGCCGGTCGCTCTCCGTTGCCGCGCGGTCGACGTTCGCCAGATTCACCGTCGCCACGCGGGCGACGATCACGTCGGTCGTCACGACGATCGCCGCGACGATCACCCGAACGGCCATCGCGCTTGTCGCGCTTCGCGAGTTGCTGTGTGACCGGCTGGAAGTTGCGGTCGTCGGTGATGAGAGACAGCGTTTCGACCTTGGTGGTCTTGGCTCGGTTCTGAACCACGGAGAGAATCTCGATGCCGTCGATGTCGAACTCGGCGTCGACCTTCATCACGTCGCCCGTCTTGGAGCCGGTGGGAAGGATCGTTCCGTCGAGAACACCCTTGGGCTCGCGTGCACCGGCCGCTCGCCATGTCCAGGTGCCGTCGGGTCGTGAACTCGTGAGTTCGATTTCGATCCGGCGGGACATGGGTGCCGACCCTATCGGAGTTCGGACTCGGCTCCCAAGAGGTGCCCGATTAGCGTGGAGCCGTGCCCATTTACGCCCTCGGTGATCAGGTCCCGTCCATTCATCCCACTGCCTATGTGCACCCCGATGCGGTGGTGATCGGTTCGGTCACGATCGGAGCCGAAAGCACCGTGTGGCCAGGGGCGGTTCTGCGCGGCGACGACGGCGAGATTCGCATCGGCGAGCGCACGTCGATCCAGGACGGCAGTGTTCTGCACACCACTCCGATGTGGCCCACGGTGGTGGGCAACGACTGCACGATCGGCCACATCGTGCACCTCGAGGCGTGCACGATCGAAGACGGCTCGCTGGTGGGCAACGGCTCGATCGTCATGCACCAGGTGATCGTCCGGAGTGGTGCGGTGGTGGGCGCGAACAGTGTGTTGCTGAACGGCACCGAGGTCCCGAGCGGTGCACTGGCCGTCGGTGCTCCCGCTGTCATCAAGGAAGGCCGGGCGCGTTCGGGAGACATCGCGATGGCCGCGGCGTCGTACGTGGCCCGCGGCAAGCGATTCGCCAAAGATCTTCGCCGGATCGACTGAAGCGGCGAGTCGCCATGGCGTGGGGTGTCGCCGTCGACACGACTCCGGTCGACGTGGAATTCGTGAGTGATCTGTTGTGGGGTCTCGGCGTGGTCGCGGTGACCGAGCACTGGCAGAGCGACGGCACCGTCACCTTGCGAACGTCGCTCGGAGACGACGTGGACGAGGTTCGCCGCACCTTGGCGTCATTGCCGCCCGGGGTGTCGTGGCGAATGGAAGAAATCGACGATGCCGACGGGACGCAATGGCGACGCCACGCCGAACCCACCGAGGTGAGCGATCGTGTGCTCGTGGTTCCCTCGTGGATCGAGTCACCGGCGACCAGTCACGAGATCGTGGTGCGGATCGAGCCCGGTTCGACGTTCGGGTTGGGTAACCACCCGACCACCTTGGCGTCGTTGCGCATGGTCGAGCGTCTGGTGCGCCCGGGCATGGCCGTTCTCGACGTCGGGTGCGGAAGCGGAGTTCTCGGGATCACCGCTCTGATGTTGGGGGCGGCGTCGGCGCTGGGCGTCGACGTGTCGGTCGCGGTTCTGGCCACGTCACGCGAGAACGCCACGGCCAACGGCGTGGCCGATCGCTGGGACGTGACGACCGATGCGTTGGAGACCATTCCGCACGCGTATCCGCTGGTGCTCGCGAACATCCTCGCGCCGACACTCGTCGAACTCAGCGGCGATCTCAAACGTGCGCTCAAGAGTGACGGCACTCTGGTGATCAGCGGCGTACTCGATGGCCACTACGCACACGTGGCCGACGCGCTACGGCCGCTCGTGGAAACCGAACGCATCGTGATCGACGGTTGGGTCGCGGCCGCTTTCAGGTGACGAGCGCGTCGATCTCGGCCCGTCGGGGGAGCGACGGAACCGCTCCGGCGCGCGTGGCCGCCAAGGCGCCGGCGGCCGACGCCCGTCGAGCTGCGCTCACGATGTCGTGACCCTCGGCCAACGCGGCGGCCAGCGCCCCGCAGGCCGCATCCCCGGCTCCGGTCGTGTCGACTGCACGCACCACGAACGGGGGAATCTCGATGTCGTCCTGGCGCGTGACGATGCGGAGCCCGCGGGCTCCGAGTGTGACGACGATCGTGGAGACACCTGCGTCGAACAAGGCCGACGTTCCGCCCAGCTGAACGATCTCGTGTTGGTTGGGGACGACCACGTCACACAGTGACACGAGTTGACGTGAGAGTGGTGCGGCTGGCGCCGGGTTCAGAACGGTCGTGGCACCGCCCACCTTGGCAATGGCCAACGCGGCTTCGACGGCGTCGAGTGGCACTTCGAGCTGACACAGCAGAACGTTGGCGCGGGAGATCACATCACGGTGATCGTCGACGATGCTGATGGTGACGCAGGCGTTGGCGCCGGGAACCACGACGATCGAGTTCTCGGCCTTGTCGTCAACAGCGATGAGCGCGCGACCGGTCGGACGAGCGACGTCGACCACGTAGGTGTCGAGACCCTCGCTGTGCATGAGCGAATGCAGAACGTCGCCAGCCGAGTCGTTGCCGAGGCACCCGATGAACGCGGTGCGCGCGCCGGCCCGGGCCGCTGCCACCGCCTGATTCAGCCCTTTGCCCCCGGGGTGTTCGGCGTAGTCGTGGCCGAGAACGGTTTCGCCGGGCGCGGGAAGATGCTCGACGGTCGCCACCAGATCGAGGTTGGCGCTACCAACCACCACGACATCGTGTCCGGATGGGCGAGACGACGCTGAGGTCACGAGCGCAGGTTAGGCGCCGATCGCCCGAAGCAAGGGCGAGATGTCGAGGCGATCGATGGCCGGGAGGTACACGCGCGCGGCATCGGATCGGAACTTCGTGCACAGGTCGGGTCGAAAGAACCGGGCGCCTTCACGGACGACGTAGTTGAGGATGAAGAAGCGGTAGGCCTCGGGAAGGAAGCGAATCTCGTCGGGGGAGAGCGGGTCGACCCGGTGATACGCGCGAACGAACTCGACGAAGTGCGGCTCGACGAGAGTGTGCGGAGAGTAGGTCCAGTGGGTTCGGTCGCCGGTGGCCGACGAGACCCGCGACAAGAAGTAGAAGTCGAGCAGACGCGATTCGACGCGGAACCAGTCGTAGTCCCATCGGCTGAACAGATCGAAACCACCGTCGCGGTGCTTCACCGAGAAGTTGCCGAGATTCCAGTCGACCAGGATCGGGATTCGGCTCCAGGAGTCGTAGCGAACCTCTTCGAGTTCCATCAAGAAGTCGTGTGTGTGACGCCACAGGACTCCGATGTGCTCGGGGGGTAGATCGAAGTTGCGTGGAGCGAAAGGACTCGACAACAAGTCGAGCAGGTGAATCGCGTCGGACTTGATGCTGTTCGACGTGGCCGGGATGTGCGGGGCGATGCGGCGGCACTCGGCATGGAAGCGGGCCATGTTCTCGGCCAGACAGGTGATCTCGCCGAGGTTCAACTGGCGCGGTAACGACTCGGCCTTCTGTGCTTCTTCGTAGAACGCGACCCAGACGTTCTCGTCGTACCAGGTGAAGGGCCGATCGCCGCGGGGTGTCGGGCCGCCGAGAACGCGGGCCAGGAAATCGCGATACGGACCGTCGGCGAGGAGATCGGTGCACCGATACAGACGATCGTGATCTTCGGCGAACAAGAAGTACGACCCGTAACTCGAGACCTTGCCGTACACGTTGGTGCCGTCGTCGAGGGAAACGCGATACACGGTGTTGGTCGAGACGCGCGGACTGGTGTCGTGAACCGCAACGATGCGTCGAGTGTCGCCGTGAGCGTCTCCGAAGGCCGACCAAGCCGACGAGAGTGCCGCGCGATGATCGCCCTGGGCCATGCCTCAGTATTGCCAGGCGCGAACCGAGAAGTCAGGATGCGGCGCGAATACCGATCGGCGCGATGAGGCGATAGCCGGCTTCGTGACGCTCGTCCTCGCTCTCGCCACCCCACAAGCCGTACTCGTGGTGAGTGCGAGCGAACTCGCGGCAGGTGGTCTGCACCGTGCACGACGCGCACACCTGGCGAGCCTGGGCCTCGCGACGTTCACGGGCCTGCGGCCGCTCGGCCGACGACGGAAAGAACAGATGCGTGAGGCCACGGCAGGCGCCCTTGGCCATCCAGGCATCATCGGTCTGCCGACGCGTGATGATGATCTCCGCTGCGTTCACACGACCCCCCAGCCGCTCGAGAACTACCTCGAATCGGCAAAGTAGAAGCGAAGTGATCGGTCGGTCAATAAAGGGTCGTGTGACGTCGGTCAGGGTGCCGCGTCGGCTCAGAGGGAGCCGGCGAAGTGGCGTACACCCAGGGCGAATGCCTCGACGTCGGCCGGGGTGGTGTCCCAGGCCGTCATCCACCGGACCTGGTGGTGGTGGACGTCCCAGTCGTAGAAGAACGACCAGTCGCGCAACGGCTCGATCAGGGCCGGGGGCAGGGCGGGGTAGAGGCTGTTGACAGCCGGGGGACCGGACAACTCGACACCGGGGATGTCGCGAACCGCCGTGTACAGGACCTGGGCCATGTCGTTGGCGTGGCGGGCGTTGGCGATCCAGAGATCGTTCTCGAGCAACGCGATGAACTGGGCCGAGATGTAGCGCACCTTGGAGGGCAGCTGGGTCACTTGCTTGCGCACGTACTGCGCTGACTTCGCGAGCGAACGATTGAGGTACACGACGGCCTCGCCGTGCATCATCCCGTTCTTGGCGCCGCCGAACGACACGACATCGACACCAGCGTCGACGGTGAACGATCGCAGCGCCGCCACGGATCCGCCCAGCGCGACCGTGGCGTTGGCGATGCGCGCACCGTCGAGGTGGACGGTCATGCCGAGTCGATGGGCGACGTCGCAGATGGCGGCGATCTCGTCAGGGGAGTACAGGGTTCCCCATTCGGTGCTCTGTGTGATGGACACGACGCTCGGTTGCACGTGGTGCATGACGCCGCGGAAGTGAGCGAACTCCTCGATCTGGTCGGGCGAAAGCTTGCCGTTGCGATGCGGAACGTCGATCAACTTCGCGCCGAGCACTCGCTCGGGCGCACCGGTCTCGTCGACGTTGATGTGCGACGAGTCGGTGCACACCACCGCACCGGCGGGAGAGAGCATCGTGGCCAGAGCGAGAACGTTGGCGCCGGTTCCACCCCACACCATGTACGTGTCGACCGGGCGACCGAAGAGTTCGTCGAACAGACCGTTGGCTCGCACCGTCCACTCGTCGTCGCCGTAGGCCGTGGCGTGACCGGCGTTGGCGCGGGCGATGGCGTCGAGTACGGCCGGGTGAACGCCGGCGTTGTTGTCGCTCGCGAAACGATGAACGGGTGCAATGGGCACCGAGTCAGTCTGTCGGACGACGGACGACACCGAACGGTGTTTGCGACCATCCGCGGTCGGCACCCACGTATCGACCATCATTTCGTCATGACGAAATCAGTCACGCGCGAGTCGGGTCCGCGCTGTCGGTACTGCCGACGGGTGCTGCCCAAGCAGAGCGGACCGGGCCGAAAGAAGGAGTTCTGCGGTCAGGCCTGTCGGCAATGGGACTGGGTGGGTCGCCAGCGGGCCCAGGAACTGCAGCTGAGCGAGAACGAGTTGGTGGTGGCACGAGCCGAACTCGACGCGTTGTACGACGACCTGTACGTCCTCACGTGTGCGATCGCCGACACGGAGAAAGAACTGAGCGCCAAGTCGACGGCGACGTCGTTGCGTGAGTCGTTGGAGTGGTTGCTGGAGGCGGCTCGGCCGTTGCAGGAGCGAACGCTCAAACCGTTCGGCCAGTGAACGACAGCACGGCGTGACCTGCTGATTGGGCCGCCGATGATGGCGCGGTTCTTTCGCCCATAATCTCCGTTATGTCACTTCGATCTGGTCCACGACCAGGTCGAATCCACCGACGCCGTGCCGGCGCCCTCCCCTGATGCCTGGCTCGTCAGCGGACGTCGAGCAGATCGACGACGAAGATCAGCGTCTCGTTGGGCTTGATCACACCGCCAGCGCCGCGTGCGCCGTATCCGAGATGCGGCGGAATGGTGAGCCGACGACGGCCGCCCACGCGCATCCCGGCCACTCCGCGGTCCCATCCCCCGATCACTTCACCGGCACCCAGCCGGAAGTCGAAGGTCTGGCCGCGATCCCACGAGGCGTCGAACTCGCGTCCGGTGCTCCACGAGACGCCCACGTAGTGCATGACCGGTCGACTGCCGGTGGTGGCCTCCTTGCCTTCGCCGACAACCAGGTCTTCGACGACGAGTTCGAACGGCGGGTCGCCGGCGGGCACGGTGATGACGGGTTTGTTGTTGGAGGCCATGGGTCGACGTTAGTTGGCGTGGCCGACCGCGCTGCCATGGACGAACTCGTCGCTCACCGGCTTCGACGGCATCGACGGCATCGACGACAGAGCCGTCTACGGTGGAGCCATGAGCCGCATCGACGACGTTCTCGGTGACGTGGCCGCTCTGGGTGCCGACGACATCGCGTGGAAGAACGGACGAGCGTTCTCGCTCGCCTACTACGCCGGCCCCGAAGTTCAACGCGTGGCCGACGAGGCGTTCGCGATGTACGGATCGGCCAACGGTTTGAACGTCGATGCGTTTCCGAGTTTGCGTCGGTTCCAATCCGACGTGGTGTCGACGGTGAGCGGCTGGCTCTCGGCGCCCGACAGTGCGGCCGGGTTCATGACGAGCGGAGGCACCGAGTCGATCCTTTTGGCGGTGAAGGCAGCGCGTGAGTTCGGTCGCCGCGAACGCGGAGTCTCCTCCCCCAACGTCGTGATGCCGACGTCGGCGCACGCGGCCTTCGAGAAGGGTTGCTACTACTTCGGAGTCGAAGCGCGCCGCGCGCCGGTTCGCGACGATTGGCGCGCCGACGTCGCGGCCATGGAGTCGCTGGTCGACGAGAACACGGTGATGCTCGTGGGTTCGGCCCCGCAGTACCCGCAAGGTGTGATCGATCCGATTCCGGCCATCGCGTCACTCGCGCAGTCGCGTGACTTGTTGTGTCACGTGGATGCCTGCATGGGTGGCGTCACTCTGCACTTCCTCGAGATGGCGGGTGAGACGGTCGCGCCGTGGAACTTCGCGGTACCGGGCGTCACGAGCATGTCGGTCGACCTTCACAAGTACGGCTACACGTCGAAGGGTGCGTCGGTCGTCGTGTACCGAACGAAGGCGCTGCGCGCGCTCCAGACGTTCGTGACCGACAATTGGCTGGGCGGCCTGTACGGGTCGTCGGGCATTCTCGGCACCAAGAGTGGTGGCCCCATGGCGGCCGCGTGGGCGGTGCTTCGTTACCTCGGCGACGACGGCTACCGCGACCTCACAATGCGCGCGCGCCAGGCCGCGCTCCACCTGGCCGATTCGGTCGACGCCCATCCCGATCTCGTCCTGCGGGCCCGCCCCGATTCGACGCTGCTGTCGTTCGGATCCGATCGAGTCGACCCCTTCGCGATCGCCGATTCGTTGGCCGCAAGGGGCTGGTACGTCGATCGGCAATCCCCTCCCCCATCGCTGCATTGCACGGTGAACGCGGTTCACGACCAGGTGATCGACGAATTCGTGGCCGATCTGACGGTGGCCGTGCGCGAGGCGACGTCGGCGGCGAGGGTCGGCTCGGCCGGTGCCTACGGCACGGTCGACTGACCCGTCGCCTGATCCTGCGCCTGACCCGATCGTGCCAACATGACAGGCATGAGCCTGCGCTTCGGAATCTTCATGCCGCCCATGCACAAGACCGGGATCAACCCGACCCTGGCCCTGCATCGCAACCTCCAATTGGTCGAGCACCTCGACCGCCTCGGCTACCACGAAGCCTGGATCGGCGAACACCATTCGGCCGGCTCCGAGCTGATCGCCTCACCCGAGGTGTTCATCGCGGCCGCGGCCGAGCGCACCAAGCACATCAAGTTGGGTACGGGCGTTTCGTCGTTGCCGTACCACCACCCGTTCATGTTGGCCGATCGCATCGTCATGCTCGACCATCTGACCCGCGGGCGCATGATGTTCGGTGCCGGGCCCGGACAGCTCACGTCCGATGCGTACATGCTCGGCATCGATCCGATGACGCAGCGGCCGCGCATGGAGCAATCACTCGACGTGATCATGCGTTTGTTCCGCGGCGAGACCGTCACCGAGTCGACCGACTGGTACACGTGCAACGAAGCGGTGTTGCAGATGAAGCCGTACAGCGACTTCGACATCGTGGTCGCGTCGTCGATGTCGCCGTCGGGTTCGAAGTTGGCCGGTAAGTACGGCGTGGGCTTGCTGTCGATCGCCGCCACCGAACCAGCCGCGTTTCAAGTGCTCGACTACAACCTCAAGGTGTGGGAGGACGAAGCCGCGCTCCACGGACACACCGTCGATCGCTCGAAGGCGCGACTCATGGGTCCGATGCACATCGCCGAGACAGAGAAGCAAGCGCGTGAGAACTGTCGTTACGGATTGCGCTGGGTCTGGAACTACTTGAGTCACATCATCCCGGTCGGCGACCCGAGTGCTCCGCCGCCGCCCGAAGACTTCGACGAGTGGGTCGACGAGGCCAACGATTCGGGTCGCATGGTGATCGGCACCCCCGAGATGGCGATCGCCCAGATCGAACGGCTCCTCGACAAGACCGGCGGTTTCGGTTGCTACATGTTCCTCGGCGCCGACTTGGCCGACTGGCACCAGACGCTCCGCTCGTACGAATTGGTGGCCGAACGCGTCATGCCGCACTTCAACGATCAATTGTCGGCCCCGCAGGCGAGTTACGACCGCGTGGTGGGTGCCGGGTCACGGTGGGTCGACGCGACGCTGGGTGCTCAACTCACCGCGATCGCCGACTACGAGGCGGTCAAAGCCGCGCGCTGACGCTTCGTCTCACTGACCGAACACGTGCGACGAGGCCGCCGCAACGAGATCGCCCAGTTCGGCGAGTTCGCTCGCTCCGAGCACCGACAGGTGGCCCGCCATCAACGTGTTCGTGAGGTTCTCGGCGTTCTCGAATGCCGCGCGATCGACGCTCGGTAGATCGCCGGTCCAGCCGAAGCGCTGAGCGGTCTCGGGCCCGCCGGTCGGATTCGACAACACTGCTTGCAACGGGGTGAGGCCACTGGCCAGAACGGCCACGATGTGCACGCAACCGCGGAGTTCACGCAACACGTGGAGCAACTGGTAGCAGCGTCCCTCGGCGTCGGACGGACGCGCTTGGGCGCGCCAACCAGCGAAGAGGGCCAGCCCGGTCGGGTCGGCTTGGTCGACGACGGTCGACAACAGATCGGCGAGGCGAGCCGCACCGTTCCAACCGGCCAGCCGGGTCCTCCCCCACTCCTGGCAGCCGGCGGTGTATCGATCGGCGGCCGCTCGCGGACTCTCGATCTGGGCGTTCCACATCTTCGAGACCAGGTCCGGGGCGAAGAAGCCGAAGGCACTCACCACGACATCGGCGTGCACGTCACCGAGAACGCCACCGCGCCCCACCACGTAGTACACGAAGCCGTTCGGGTAGCCGGCTTCCTTGCCGGCGCCGAGGACGGAGGGGTCGAGCATGAAGCCGCCGCCGAGCATGCCGACCGGGGCGGCGATACGACGGGCGGTGTCGAGGGCAGAGGCTGTCGTCATGTTGGTCACTATGCCCCAAACGGGTCGGCCGGTCCCCATCCACCTGTCGACCACGAAGTACGGTGCGGTTGTCGTTGAACCCACCGGGAGAGCAACGGTGCCGCCAGCACCGGGGCGCCGAAGGAGCAACCACCCCGGAATCTCTCAGGCAACCGGACCGGATGGGTGAGACAACGCTGGAAAGCGGTTCGCCGCACCGACGGGGAAAGGCGCTCACGCGCCGAAGCTCTCAGGTCCGCCTCGGCGGAGAGACAGCGGGGGAAGCAACCGACGAAAGGCTTCCATGAACCCGACCACGTTGTCGTCGACACTCGCTTCTCTCTTCGCTGCGTCGTTCCACGAGCGGCACATCGGAATTCGTCATGACGAAATCGCCGACATGCTCGCGGTGATCGGTGCGAGTTCGGTCGACGAACTCATCGAGCGAACCATCCCGAACTCGATCCTGCGCCGGACACCGCTCGCTTTGCCCGCGGCGATCAGCGAACCCGACGTGACGGCCGAACTGAAGGCCTTGGCCGCGATGAATCGCGCCCGTCGCTCGTTCATCGGTCTCGGCTACGCGCAGACCATCACTCCCCCGGTGATCAAGCGCAACGTTCTGGAAAATCCGGCGTGGTACACGTCGTACACGCCGTATCAGCCCGAGATCAGCCAAGGCCGCTTGGAGACGTTGCTCAATTTCCAAACGATGGTGGTCGATCTCACCGGACTGCCCGTGGCCAACGCGTCCTTGCTCGATGAAGCGACGGCGGCAGCCGAAGCCATGACGATGGCCAAGCGAATCGGAAAATCGTCATCGGATCGCTTCTACGTGGACGCCGATACGCATCCGCAGACGATCAACGTGATGCGCACTCGCGCGGTGCCGCTCGGTATCGAGTTGGTGGTGGGCGGTCCGCTCGATCCGTCCTCGGTGTACGGCGCGTTGTTGTCGTACCCGACGTCGACCGGTCGCGTGGTCGATTGGCGTGGCACGATCGATGCGCTCCACGCCAATGGTGCCGTCGCCGTCGTGACCACCGATCCGCTGGCCTGTGTGCTGCTGGCCTCACCGGGCAGTCTCGGCGCCGACATCGCGATCGGATCGGCGCAACGTTTCGGAGTGCCGATGGGTTTCGGCGGTCCGCACGCGGCCTTCATGGCCACACGTGAGAACCATGCGCGAACCCTGCCTGGTCGTCTGGTGGGCGTGAGTACCGATGCCGCCGGTCGTCCGGCCCTGCGTCTGGCCTTGCAGACACGCGAGCAGCACATCCGACGCGAGAAGGCGACCAGCAACATCTGCACCGCCCAGGCGCTTCTGGCCAACATCGCCGGCTTGTACGCCAGTTGGCACGGTCCGCGCGGGTTGCGCCTCATCGCCGAACGAGTGAATCGTCTGGCCGGAGTGATCGCGGCCGCCCTCGAGGATGGCGGCTATTCGCTCGTGCACGACACATGGTTCGACACGATCACTTTCGTCGACACGAAGGGTGCGGCCGGTGACGAGGCTCGCCGCGCCGGCTTCGATATACGTCAGATCGACGCCACGACGTTCGGCGTCACGGTCGACGAAGCGACCACACTCGACGAGGTCTGCTCGTTGCTCCGGGCTCTCGGAGTCGACGTCGATGTGGAAGGACTGAGCCGATTCGACGCACGCCTCGTCGGTATGCCCTCCGAACTTCTGCGTTCCGACGAAATCCTCACCGCTCCTGCTTTCAACTCGTTCCACACCGAACACGAGATGTTGCGGTACCTGCGCCGACTGGCCGACCTCGACCTGGCACTCGACCGCACGATGATTCCGCTCGGCTCGTGCACGATGAAGTTGAACGCGACCACGGAGATGGAACCCATCACCTGGTCGGGATTCGCCGACATCCACCCGTTTGCACCAGCCGACGAGTCGGAGGGCTACCGCCAACTGGTGACCCAACTCGAACAGTGGTTGTGCGAGATCACGGGCTACGACGCGGTGAGCCTGCAGCCGAACGCCGGCAGCCAGGGTGAACTGGCCGGTCTTCTCGCCATCCGTGCGTATCACCGCAGCCGTGGAGAGACGGATCGCAACGTGTGCCTCATTCCGTCGAGTGCGCACGGAACCAACGCCGCCAGTGCGGTGATGGCGGGAATGCGCGTGGTCGTGGTCGCGTGCGACGAGCACGGCAACGTCGATCTCGACGATCTGCGACGTCATATCGACACGCACGGCTCTCGAATCGCGGCGATCATGGTCACCTATCCGTCCACCCACGGTGTGTTCGAGGACGGCATCGTCGAACTCTGCCATCTGGTGCACGAGGTGGGTGGCCAGGTGTACGTCGACGGAGCGAATCTCAACGCTCTGGTGGGTACGGCGCGACCTGGTGAGTTCGGTGCCGATGTGAGTCACCTGAATCTGCACAAGACGTTCTGCATTCCGCACGGTGGTGGCGGCCCGGGTGTGGGTCCGGTCGGAGTGCGGGCCCATCTCGCTCCGTTCCTGCCCGGTCACCCCCACGACGATTCGGCGGTGGTCGGTGCGGTGTCGGCGGCCCCGGTCGGGTCGGCGGGCATCCTGCCGATTCCGTGGGCGTACATCCGGCTGATGGGTCCAGACGGTCTGCGTCGCGCGACCGAGATGGCCATCGTGAACGCCAACTACGTGGCGCGCCGTCTCGCCCCGCACTACCCCGTTCTGTACACGGGACGCGATGGGTTCGTGGCTCACGAATGCATCATCGACATTCGTCCGATCACCAAGACGACCGGCGTCAGCGTGGATGACATCGCCAAGCGATTGATGGACCACGGGTTCCACGCCCCCACCATGAGTTTCCCGGTGGCCGGCACGCTGATGATCGAGCCCACCGAGAGCGAAACACGGGCTGAGCTCGACCGCTTCTGCGACGCGATGATCGCCATTCGCGCCGAGATCGACGATGTGGAGGCCGGTCGCATCGCGGTGGACGACAGTCCCCTTCGGCACGCACCCCACACACTGGCTGATCTCGTGGGCGACTGGACGCGCTCCTACTCCCGTGAAGCGGGGGCTGGGCGGTCGACCTATCGCACCCCGGTGAGCCGGATCGACGCCGCGTACGGCGATCGCAACCTGGTGTGCACCTGCGAACCACTGAGTTCGTACGTCGATCGGTAGGTTGGCGCCATGAGCAGCCAACAGAACAACCATGGTCTCGGTGACGTGATGTCACTCCTCGGCGGGGTCAACCCGGTGGCCATGGCCGGCAAGGCGGTCGAGACCATGGTGACTCTCACGGGTGAACTCGTGCAGACCCTGGCCAACTTCAACGACACCATGCGCGAACTGAACACGGCAGCTCGCCGGGTGAACTCGCTGCTCGATGACATCGAGGCTCCGATTCGCGCCATCGTTCCGCAAGTTCAGGCCGGTGTGAAGCAGGCGCGATCGACGATCAAGCGCGTGGACGGTGTGCTCGGACAGGTGGGTTCGTTGCCCGGTGACGTGGCCAAGGCCGTGTCGACACTCGGGGACCTGGCTGGACGTTTGTCGCCGCTGGCGGCCTTCGCCGAATCCGCCGGCGGGCTCTTCGGCGTGAAGCCGAACAAATGATTCGGGTCAAGCCGAACAACTGACTCGAGTCAAGCCGAACAAGTAACGCGTTACTTCACGAACGGCGTGGTGACCACGCGGCCCGG
>CAZELU010000018.1:0-26512 GCA_964513215.1 uncultured Bifidobacterium sp. | reverse complement strand
AAGCCGAACAAGTAACGCGTTACTTCACGAACGGCGTGGTGACCACGCGGCCCGGGAGCATCGATCCGCGTACGTCGATCGACACCTCGTCGCCGATCGACACCGTCGGCTCCAGGAAGGCCAGTGCGATGCCGTGGCCGAGAATGGGCGAGAAATTGCCACTCGTCACCGTTCCGATGGTTCGATCGCCGATCATGACGGCGCAGTCGGCGCGTGGCGGGCGACGTCCGTCGGTGGCGATACCCCGCAGGATGCGGTGGACCCCTCGCTCCTTCTCGGCGGCCAGGGCGGCGCGACCACGAAAGTCGCCTTTGTTCCACGCCACGACCCATTCGAGTCCGGCCTGCAGGCTGGTGATTCCGGCCCCGAGTTCGTGGCCGTGCAACGGCAGGCCGGCTTCGAGGCGAAGAGTGTCGCGGGCGCCGAGACCGGCGGGCGTGATGTCGGCGCCGACGATCGCAGTCCAGAGTGCGCTGGCCGAGTCGCGAGGGACGGCGATCTCGACACCGGGTTCGCCGGTGTAGCCGGTACCCGCCACCACGCACTCGACACCATTCCACGAGAGCGTTTGCACGTGGAAACGCTTGACGGCTGCTGCTTCCGCGAAGACGGACGACAGTTTGGTGCGGGCATTCGGGCCCTGAACCGCCAGGACGGCTCGCGTCGATGTGATGTCGGTGCCGCCGATGGCTTCGACCACGCGTGACGTGTTCGATGCGTTGGGCATCACGTCGAACGTGCGACCGTCGGGATGCCACCACACGATGATGTCGTCGAGAACCGAACCATCGGCAGAGTCGAGCAAGTGGGTGTACTGGGCACGACCCGGGCCGACTTTGTCGAGGTCATTGGTGAGGGCACGTTGGAGTACGTCGAAGCCATCGATCACCCGCACCGTTCCGAGATGGGAGACGTCGAACACGACGGCGTCGCGTCGGCACGCTTCGTGCTCGGCGATGGTTCCCGACGAGTACTGCAAGGGCATGTCCCAGCCGCCGAACGGTGTCATCTTGGCGCCGAGAGCGCGGTGCTCGGCGTCGAGCGGCGAGTACCGCAGATCGCTCACGTCAGCTGACGCGACGGAGGGCGAGATCGGGATACAAGGCGACGATCTTGTCGTCGACTTGATCCTTCACCTGCGCGAGAGGCAGAAGGTTGAGAACTCCTTGACCCCGACGAACCACGTCGATGAGATCGTCGCCGCGACACAGGATGACGCTGGACCCTTCGATCACGAGGTGAGCCGACGTGATGTCGTCGTCGACGTGACTGCGGAGATACGCGAAGACGTCCCGCACCGACTCGAGGCGGATGCCGGCATCGAGAAGGCTCTTGACCATGCGCAGTTCGAGGAGATTGCGGTAGCTGTAGTGGCGACGGGTGCCACTCCCCTTGGCATCGTTCACGGCGGGGCGAACGAGGTCGGTGCGAGCCCAGTAGTCGAGTTGGCGGTACGAGATTCCGACGATGTCGGCGGCCTGCGTTCCTGAAAACGTCTTCTCGCTCACGAAACCCCCTCGACGGAATTACAACGGTGTAGCAGGGTACGGCCGCCCTCCCCGACCGTCAACCTTCTCCCGAAGACGGGGCTCTACGGTGCGAAGTCTTCGGGCTTGATGCTGTCGATGAAGTCCCGGAACTCGTCGACGAGATCGTCGACCTCACCGGGGGCTTGCCCGGAGTCGTCGTCATCGTCGTCATCGTCGAATTGAGCGATACGTCCCGCGGTGTCCATGACCGAGTCGTCGACGTAGATGCCACAACCGGCGCGCACCGCGATGGCGATCGCGTCGGAAGGGCGAGCCGAGATGGTGAGTGGTCCTTGGCGCGACTTGAGGTGCAGTTCGGCGAAGAAGGTTCCTTCGCTCACGTCGGTGATCACGACCTTGTCGAGATCGGCGCCGAGCGAACCGAGTACGTCGACCAAGAGATCGTGCGTGAGCGGACGCGGAGGAACCTTGCCCGACATGCCGATCTGGATGCTGCCGGCCTCGGGTTCGCCGATGTAGATCGGGAGAACTCGCCGCTCGCCCTCACGCTCGCGCAAGAACACCACGTGCACGCGCCCGGGCATTTCCAGGCGAACACCGATGAGCTCGAGTGCGATCACGATGCCGACAGTACCCCGGTTTTCGGTCAGCGTGGATCGCGCAACGACCCGAGCGACCGAGCCAACAGAATGGCCCGGAGACGACCACCGAGTTCGGTGAGGTCGTCGAGCAGCGCGTTGGCTTCGGAACGGGAATCAGGTGCACGGCGGCGCAGGATCGGTAGGACCCGTTGCTCGAACAGGCCGGCCTCGCGTTCGGCGGCGATCTTCCAGGCCTTCAGGTGACGGACGTCGAGCCCGGCGTCGGCGAAGCCACGGGCCACTTCGGCCAGGGCCAAGTCGTGTTCGTCGAACAGCGGTTGACCGCCCACCCTTCGTCCGTCAGCGCGCGGTGTGACGAGTCCGAACGACTCGAGTTCGGCCAAGGTGGCCTCGTCGAGGCCACTGGTCTGGAGGATCTCGGCCCGGGTGTACGTGGCCGGACGCCCGATCGAGTCGGACGGGTCGGGCGGCGCGGGCCGCTTGGGGGTCTTGTCGACGATGACGCCCACCGGCTTGTTGGTTCGCGTACTGGGGTGGGCCGGAGGCGCTTCGGCCACTGACTCGACCACCGGCTCGTCGTGTCGCTCAGCACCGGCTCGTTCGAGTCCGTGCGGAGGTGTGTCGAGACGATCCTTGATCACGCGCAACGGCAGAAAGTTCTCGCGCTGCTCGCGCAGGATGAAGCGGAGTCGTTCGACGTCGTCGTCGTAGAACTTGCGGTATCCCGACGCGGTGCGTTCGGGAACGATCAAGCCTTGGCTCTCGAGGAATCGAATCTTCGAGATCGTGACGTCGGGGAACTCTTCGAGGAGCAGTCCGAGAACTTCTCCGATCGAGAGATACGGACGCTCCGCAGTCGAGCGAGAGTTCACACCGACTCCGACGGAGCGATGAACAACAGGCGGAAGCGACCGACCAGGATCTCGTCGCCTTGCTGGAGAACGACCGAGTCGACACGACGCTGGTTGACGTAGGTGCCGTTGAGCGAACCCACGTCGCGCAACACGTACTCGACACCCTGGCGCTCGATCTCGGCGTGGCGGCGCGACACCGAGATGTCGTCGAGGCTGACGTCGCTGTCGGGGTGACGGCCCAGACGCGTCGGCGTTCCGCTCAAGGTGAACCGGTCACCCGCTTGCGGACCCGAACGCACCATGAGTGTTGCGGCCGAGTGGGTGCCGACGGTCGCTCCGTCATCAGAATCGGGTCCGAAGATGTCGGCTCGCGACAAAGCCTGAGTGCGATCGGAATCGGCCGTCATGGCCGTGCCGCACGACGAGCAACGACCGGAGTCGTCGGCATTTCGTGCTCCGCACTGCGGGCAGAACGTGGGCATCTCAGCCTCCGATCAGTTGCGAGTACGCCGCCGCGTCGAGCAAATGCGACACGTCGTCGGAGTCCATGCGGATCTCGCAGATCCAGCCGCGACCGTAGGGATCGGTGTTGATGAGACTCGGATCGGCGATCAGTTCGTCATTGATGGCCACCACGGTGCCGCTGACGGGCGCGTAGATGTCGGACACCGACTTGGTGGATTCGACTTCGCTGAACGACTCGCCCATCACGACGGCACGATCGACTTCGGGCGCCTCGATGTACACCACGTCACCCAACGCGTCCTGAGCGAAGTCGGTGATGCCGATGCGGGCGACCCGGCCGGTGACCTTCACCCATTCGTGATCGCTCGAATACAAGAGCCCCTCGTGAACACTCATGTCGCTCAATGTAGTCGGCGGGTGCCGGACGGGCGATCAGCGAGCAGCCAGGCTCCGCCGGATGGTGGGCACGTAGGCCAACGCTGTGTAGTAGCTGAGGGCGAGTCCGATGGGCCCGATGATCCACGAGGCGACGGTGAAGAACTCGTCGATCGCGATGTCGCTTTCTCCCATCACGAAGCCCGGAAAGGTGAACATGAGAATGAACGTGGCCCACTTGCCCAAATAGGTCACGTCGAAACGCTCCATGTCGAAGAAGAGTGTGAGGATCGCGACCACTCCCCCGAAGATCACTTCGCGTACGAGCACGGCCAGACAGAACCACCACGGAGCAGAGCCGTCGATCATGATCGCGACGAGGGCCACGACGAAGAGCAATCGGTCGGCCGTGGGATCGAACATCTTGCCGAACTCGCTGACCTGGTCGAAGCGGCGAGCCACCCAGCCATCGACCCAATCGGTAGCGCCCAGGGCTCCAAGGAGCCAGGCCGCCGCCTGGCGATCGTCCCGGCCGAACAGGAGCCACAAGAAGATGGGTAGGCAACACAGTCTCAGAAGGGTGATCAGGTTCGGCCAGGTGGCGACACCCGACCAGACCGATCCTGTCGAGGCCGTGACACGGCCCGTTGTGTCGTCCGGATGCTCGGTCATGGATCGACAGTACCCAGCCGGCCGTGGTCGGCTCTATGGTTCAGGGCATGGGGGCCAGTGATCTGAGCGGAATGATCGTCGTCGTCACCGGGGGTGGTTCGGGACTGGGAGCCCAGTTCTCCCGGCGCCTGGCGGCTGACGGTGCTCATGTGGTGGTCGGCGACCGCGATGAAGCCGCGGCCGGCCGAGTGGCGACCGAGGTTGGCGGAGAGGCCGCGGTGTTCGACGTGACCGACTCGGCGGCTTTCGATGCCGCGGTCGATCGCGTCGTGGCCCATCACGGGCGACTCGATGTCCTGATCAACAATGCGGGTATCGCGCCGCCACGGGCACCCGAGCGGGATCAGAAGGCATTCGCCAACGCCGTGAAGCGGGCCGAGGGCCGGATCGACGAACTCGAACCACTCGACGTGACTCTCGGTATGACCGATGCCGAATGGGACGTGATGATCCGGATTCACCTGCACGGCACGTTTTACGGAACGCGAGCCGCACTTCGACACATGATGCCGCGCCGTTCGGGCTCGATCATCAATGTGTCGTCGATCATGGGACTGCGTCCGGCTGCCGGAGCACCTCACTACTGCGCGGCCAAAGCCGGCATCGTTGCGCTCACCAAGTCGTCCGCGCAGGAAGTCGCTCCGTTCGGTATTCGGGTCAACGCGGTCGCTCCGGGTTGGGTCGACACTCCCTTGCTCGCTCCCATGGATCCGATCTCGATTGCCGGGATCACCGCGCAGATCCCGATCGGTCGAATGGGTCGACCCGAGGAGTTGGCCGAGGTCGTTCGTTTCCTCGCTGGCCCGGAGTCGTCGTATTGCATCGGCGACGTGTTCGCAGCTTCGGGAGGGTGGGTCTGATGGCGACGGTGTTCTCGCTGATCATCGAGGGTCGAATTCCGGGAACGTTCGTATGGAAAGACGATCGGTGCGTGGCGTTCATGACCATCAATCCGATCGCCGATGGACACGTGCTCGTGGTGCCTCGCGACGAGATCGATCATTGGGTCGACTGTTCGCCGGAGTTGTCGAGTCACCTGTTCGAGGTGGCGCACGAGATCGGCCGAGCTCAGATGGCAGCCTTCGCATGTGAGCGGATCGGTTTGATCATCGCCGGATACGAAGTGCCGCACACTCACCTACACGTGATCCCGACGTCGAGCATGGCCGATCTGTCGTTCGCCAATGCGGCAGCCTCGGTCGAACGTGACGCCCTCGAGGCGGCAGCGGCGAAGATCCGTCATGCACTGCGCGCAGCCGGCCGGAGCGAAGCGACTGAGTGATCGACTGACCGATCGCGTCGGCGTGTGCGATTCAACGTGTGATCGGTGTGATCAACTCGGGACCGTTGTTGCGGATGGAATTGACGATCGGTGCCACATCGATCACTCTCACCACGCCCCTCTCGGCCGGCATCATCAAAGCGCTCAGTTCGTCGCGGTCGGTGTGGGTGACGTCCAACCAGGTCGACCAGTCGGCGGGCTCGAGGATGACCGGCATGCGATCGTGGATCGGAGCCATCGTGTCGTTCGCTGACGTGGTCACGATGCAGCACGTGTGCAACCACGGAGCGTCCTCGCCCGCTGCCGGGTCGCGCCACGAAGCCCACAGGCCGGCCACGGCCAATGGCTGACCGTCGGAACGAGTGACATAGACCGGCTCTTTGGGTGACTTCGCCGGTCGCGGTGAGTCGTAGACGGTCCGCCATTCGTAGAACCCGTCCATCGGCACGATGCATCGTCGGGAAGAAGCCGATGATCGGAACGACGGTTTTTCGAACACGGTCTCGCTGCGGGCGTTGATGAGTCGAGCCGATCCGCTCGGATCCTTCGACCAGTGTGGAACGAGACCCCACTGGAACCGTCCGAGCCGCCGGTGGCCCTCACTATCGTTGGCAACGGCAGCGACTCGTGTGGTGGGCGCCACGTTGTAATTGGGACGGAATTCGTCGAAGAGGCTCGGCGACGGCTCGGCCGTCGCGAAGATGGTCGCCAGTTCGTCGGGAGGGGTGAGCGATGTGAAACGGCCGCACACGATCGCCACGGTACTGCTCTGCGTCGCTTGTGGAACGGGTACACCGGGCGCGACCCCAACGAGCACGCTTTTGCCGAGGACCAGTTCGACGAGTTCCAGTACATCGGTGACCAACACGATCGTCACCAGTACGAGTTCCAGCACGACGGTCGCGGATTCGACGAGCACGGCTCCGGTCGTAGCGTCCACGGCGGCAGCCGACCCGAAGCGATTCGACCGCATCATCGACGAATGGACGGCGGGTTCGTCCGATGTGTCGGTACTCGTCTGGCGGAACGGACGGGTCGTTCACGAGTGGGTTCGATCGCGCCGGGGTGACCTCACCACAGCGGCTCGCTTCCGAATCGCCAGTATCTCGAAAGTGGTGACAGCGGCGACCGTGCTCCGACTGGTCGATGCCGGGTCGCTCGATCTCGACCGGCCGATCCTCGAAAACCTCTCGACGGCGACCGGCTGGCCGCTCGGTGATCCGCGCATGGCGGCGATCACGACGCGCCACCTCCTCTCACACCTCAGTGGTTTCGCATCCAACCCTGATCTCTACTTCGCCTCACCGACCGCGAGTCCGGACGACGTGGTGCGAACCATCCTCGGTGGAGTCCTCGAGTCCGATCCGGGTTCCACGTTCGAGTACTCGAACGCGAACTTCGTCTTGTTGGGCCGAGTCGTGGAGATGATCACCGCTCGCTCGTACGTCGAGGTCGCCCAGGCCGAGGTGTTGAGTCCGCTCGGAATCGGCGATGCCGAGATCGTTTCGACCGACTCGTGGTCGCCGGGCGATGCTCGGCACTACGTACGTCCGGGACGCAACTACATGGAACTGCTCGGTCCGGCCGGGGCGTGGGTGATGTCGGCTCGGTCGGTGGCCGAACTTCTCACGGCGCTCGATGCCGACGGGTCGAGCCCGCATCTCTCCCGACGGTTGGCACGGATGATGGTGTCTCCGTCGTCAGAGGGGGTCGACGATGGTTCGTGGACGTACGGACTCGGTGTTCGGATCTTCCCCGACGGAACGTGGGGTCACACCGGAACCATCGAGTCGGTGCGCTCGGTTGCTCTTCGGTTCGGGGACGGCACGGTTCTGGTCGTCCTCGTGAACGGTGACGCGCCTCGGGTCACTGACGACTTCGTGTCGGCCTTGCTCTTCGCCAATGTGCTGGAGCGGCTGCCGTGAACGTCAGACGCCCATGGGTCGTGCGGGCGACACGTTGTAGGTGAGGACCGAGCGAGCGATCAACTTGCCCGAGGTCGCGCCGATGATCTCGGCTTCGCAGAAGACCACGGAACGGCCCCGCTTGACGATCCAGCCCTCGGCGACCGCGTCTTCCTTCACGAGGGCCGACAAATACTGCACGTGCATGTCGACGGTCGAGTACCCGACGTCGGCGCCGTAGCGCGAGCCGATGGCCGGAACGACCACCACGTCGAGGAGGGTCGCGATCGCTCCCCCGTGCACGACGCCCATCGGTTGCTCGAGTTCGGGCCGGAAGGGCAGACGCATCCGGCAGTAGTCGAAGCGAACTTCCTCGACCTCGATACCGACGTGCTGGATGAAGTAGACCCGCTCACCACGGCCGAACTTCGCCCATCGAGCCTTCGATTCGTCGTCGAGTTCCTCGAAACTTTCGGCTCGAGCGGTCATTCGATTTCCGTTCTCACTCTCGTCACTCTGGCACAACCGATCGGAAACCGAAACACCGACTGCGGGTGGTACGGTCCGCTCATGAGGTTGCTCGTTTCCTCGGTCGTCGGCTCGCTGGCCGCCATGACGATCGCCAACATCGTCACCACGGTGTACCTGCATCGCGCGTTGGCTCACCGTGCACTCACTCTGCGCGGTCCGGCCCGTTTCGCCTTCCGTGTGCTCGTGTGGGTCAGTACCGGGATCAAGCCCCGTGAATGGGTGGCCGTCCACCGCAAACATCATGCCTACACCGATGTCGAAGGTGATCCGCACTCCCCCGTTCTCCTCGGCTGGGGACGAGTTCAGTTGACCAATGTGGCGTTGTATCGAAAGGCCGCGCGTGACGCCGACACCTTGCGCTACGCGCGTGATCTGCCATCCGACCGCTGGGACCGCTGGCTCTTCGATCGATCACTCCTCGGCCTCGCCATCGGTATCGCGGTTCTCGTGGTCGCTCTCGGACCTCTCGTGGGTGCCATCGTTGCCGTCGGGCACACCGTGCTGTACATCTCGGGTTCGGCGGCCGTGAACGGAATCGGCCATCACTTCGGCCGTCGCCCCTACGCCAACCGGGCCGGAAATCTGCAGTGGTTGGCGTTCCTCACCGCCGGCGAAGGTCTGCACAACAACCACCACGCTGCTCCGACGTCGGCCAAGTTGTCGCACCGGTGGTACGAGATCGACCCGGGCTGGTGGTGCATTCGTGTGCTGACGATCGTGCGCTTGGCGAAGGTTCGGTTCACGTCACCGCGCGTGGCCTGATGCAGGTCGCCGCTCGAACGATCGTTGGCCACGCGGCCTCGGGCGTGGTGTCGTTCGGACGTTCGATCGAGTCGGTCGACCTCGGGACGGTCCCGGACGATGTCGAGACGTTCGACTACCTCTGTGCGGGTTTCGTCGATCTTCAGGTGAACGGATACGACGACGTCGATCTGTGGCGCGCCGTTCGCGCGCGCGACCACGCTGCGATCGACCGCTTGTCCGATCGTTTGCTCGATCACGGGGTCACGTCGTGGCAGCCGACCCTCGTGACCGCTCCACTCGATCGATACCGCGATGCTCTGGAGTTCTTGACGGACACTCCTCTGTCCGGCGCGCATCGCATCGGTGTCCACCTCGAAGGACCATTCCTCGGTCGAGCGCCCGGTGCCCATCGTCGCGACCACATCGTCGACGTCGACCTCGACTTCGTCGCAGCGCTGCCGTCGGTCGTGTCGATGGTGACGATCGCGCCCGAGAGTCGCGGGTCGAGTCAGGCGATCGCTTCGCTGGCGTCACGTGGAGTTCGCTGCTCGCTCGGACACTCACGACCCACTCCTGCCGAGTACGCCTTGTCCCGATCGGCCGGAGCCACCGCCGTGACTCATCTGTTCAACGCGATGTCGGGGGTCGAGCATCGGGATCCGGGTCTGGCCACGTGGGCGCTGCTCGACGACGGGTTGACTCTCGGCCTCATCGCCGACGGGGTGCACGTTCACCCCGATGTGATCGCGCTGGCGTTCAGAACGGCCACTGATCGAATTGCACTGGTGTCCGACTCGATCGGCTGGGCCGACGGGCGGAAAGACGGCGCGTCGATCGGTGGCGGCGTCGAGGTCCGCGATGGTGCACCGCGTCTGCCCGACGGCACTCTTGCTGGAACGAATCTGACTCTCGATCGAGCGGTTCGGGTGTGCGTCGATGCGGGCGTTCCGGCCGACGTCGCACTCCTCGCGGCATCACGGACACCGGCTCGTCTCATGGGCCTCGACGATCGCGGATCGATCGAATCTCGACGTCGAGCCGACCTGGTTGCCCTCGATCGCGACCTGCGAGTGGCGGCCGTGTGGCTCGAAGGGTCCCGCGTCCGCTGACGGAATTACGGTGGCCACATGCAGATCGTGTCGGCCCTCTTCGTCGAGAACTTCCAGTTGCGTCAGGCTCCTGGTCCGAGCACGCGGATCGACATCACGGGAGCCATGTTTTCGATGGCCTCTCCGTCACCGGTACCGGTCACGATCGACCCCCATTTGGTGGCGCTCATCTACTGCGCTCCCGACCAGGACGGGTCGGGAGTGTTCGAAGTGGTGTTCCGTCGGGGGCACCTCGAAACCGATGAGCAAGTGGCGCGCAACGTGAGCCCGTTCACGGTCGAGCCCGGGAAGTTCACGTATCGCCTCGTGAAGGGTGAGCTCGAGTTCACCGAGTACGGCCAGATCTTCGCGCACTGCCGCGTCGACCGCGGTCCGTGGCACATCGTGCCGTTCACGCTGCTTCCGCCGGCCTGACCCGGCTCCGATTACAGTCGGCTCTCGTGCCCACCGAACTCGATCGCCAGGCCGTCAACATCATCCGCGGTTTGGCGATGGACGCTCCGCTGGCCGCCAAGAGCGGCCATCAGGGCACCGCCATGGCGCTGGCTCCACTCGGCCACGTTCTCTACAGCCGCGTCATGAAGCACGATCCGAGCGATCCGTCATGGCCCGATCGCGACCGCTTCGTTCTGTCGGCGGGTCACGCGTCGATCCTCCAGTACGCGCTGTTGTACTTGAACGGATACGGCGTGGAGATGAGCGACTTGAAGGCCTTCCGGCAGTGGGGATCGGCCACACCCGGTCACCCCGAGCGCGGCCATACGCCCGGTGTCGAAGTCACCACCGGTCCGCTCGGCCAGGGTCTCGCCAATGCGGTGGGACTCGCGCTGGCCGAACGCAACCTGCGCGCTCGGTTCGGGACCGAACTGTGCGATCACCACACCTGGGTCATCGCGGGTGACGGTTGCTTGATGGAAGGGGTGAGCCACGAGGCGGCCTCGTTCGCTGGCCACCAACGCCTGGGCCGTTTGATCGTGGTGTTCGACGACAACAAGATCACGATCGACGGGGGCACCTCGCTCACGTGCTCCGACGACGTCGTCGCGCGCTTCACGTCGTACGGATGGTCGGTCCGTCAACTGGGCGAGATCGGTGAAGACGTCGATGCTCTCGAGCGAGCGCTCGTCGACGCCCGTGACTCCGATGACGATCGTCCGAAGCTGCTCGTTCTGCGCACTCGTGTCGGTACGCCGTCGCCCGACTGGACCGACAAGCACGAGGCACACGGCAACCCGTTCACGGCCGAGCACGTGTCGCGTACGAAAGCCGTGATGGGTGTTCCCGACGAGCCGTTCTGGGCTCCCGAAGCGCTCGTGAACGAATGCCGTGGACTCAGTGCTCGCGGTCGTGCGCAGCGCGAAGCGTGGCAGAAGCGCTTGTCCTCGTCGTCGGCGCGGGCCGATTGGGACGCGACGTGGTCGTCGGGTCGCCCCGGATGGTCCGAGGCCTTGCCTCGGTTCGACGAGGGTCAACAGATCGCCACGCGCGTGGCGGTGCAGAAGGCGTTCGACGCGGTCGCCGATGGATTTCCCGCTCTGGTTGCTGGTGCCGCCGACCTCACCGGAAACACCGGGGCGAAGTTGTCGGGTGCCTCGCCCATGGCGGCGACCACTCCGGAAGGTCGCCAGATCTACTACGGCGTGCGCGAACACGCGATGGGTTCGATCATGGTGGGTCTGGCTCTCCATGGCGGTGTCGTTCCCGTCGGTGGAACGTTCTTCGTGTTCTTCGACTACATGAAGCCGCCGGTTCGACTGGCCGCTCTCTCGCGGGCGAAGTGCGTCTTCGTCTTCAGTCACGACTCGGTCGGGGTGGGCGAAGACGGCCCGACTCATCAACCGATCGAGCACTTGGCTGCGCTGCGGGCCATCCCCGACTTGCAGATCATTCGGCCCGCCGACGCCAACGAAACATCGGTGGCGGTGCGCGTCGCTCTCGAGCACGACGGTCCCACCGTGTTGGTCCTCAGTCGCCAGAACCTTCCCGTCCTCACCGACGGTTCGGCGGTCGATCACGGTGCTGGCGTGGTGCACGCCGCCACTGGAACCCCGGCTGCTCAGATCGTGGCCACGGGAAGTGAAGTGTCGGTCGCCGTGGAAGCGGCCCGCGCATTGGCGTCGGACGGCATCGCGGTCTCGGTCGTGTCGATGCCGTCCTGGGATCGGTTCGAGTCGTGGCGACGAGCCGACCGTGCCGGCGCCGAGGCGGTCTTGCGTCCCGACCTGCCCACCGTCTCGGTCGAGGCCGGAGCGACTCTGGGTTGGGAGCGATATGCCGATCGCTGTCTCGGAATCGATCGTTTCGGAGCCAGTGCACCGGGCAACGTGGCGCTGGCCCAGTTGGGTATGAACGCCGAGGCCGTGGCTGCGGCCGTGCGCTCGCTTGTGTCACGCTAGGTAGATGACCAACCTCTTTCGACTGTCGTCCGAGCAAGGCCAGAGCCCGTGGCTCGACAATCTGAAGAGGAGTTACCTCACCAGCGGCGAACTGCAGCGTTGGATCGACAAGGGCATTCGTGGTCTCACGTCCAACCCCACGATCTTCCAGAAGGCGATCCAGGGTTCGAACGACTACGACTCACAGTTCCGTGATCTGGTGAAGGCTCAGCGATCGATCGCCGAGTCGTACTGGGAGATGGTGGTTTCCGACATTCGAGGGGCGCTCGACGTCTTCGCTCCGCTGTACTCGTCGTCGAACGGCGCCGACGGATTCGTGTCGGTGGAAGTCGACCCGAACCTGGCCCACGAGTCGGGTGGAACGCTGCAGGCCGGCCGCGAACTCTGGCAGCGAATCGACCGGCCCAACCTCATGATCAAGATTCCGGCCACCGAAGAAGGTCTTCCAGCCATTCGCTCGATGATTGCCGAGGGACGCAACGTCAACGTGACCCTCATCTTCGGACTCGATCGCTATCAGAAGGTGATGGAGGCGTACATCGACGGTCTCGACGATCGGGTACGAGCCGGTGGGGCGCCATCGGGCATTGCGAGCGTGGCTTCGTTCTTCATCAGTCGCGTCGACACCGAGATCGATCGCCGCCTCGACGAGGTCGGGACGGCTGAAGCACTGGCGTTGCGAGGTCGGGCCGCGGTGGCACAGGCTCGCCTGGCTTACGACGCCTTCACGCGTACTTTCAGCGGATCTCGCTGGGACTCGTTGAAGAATGCCGGCGCCGCAGTTCAGCGTCCGCTGTGGGCGTCCACGAGTACCAAGAATCCGGCGTACCCCGACACCTTGTACGTCGACGAACTGATCGGCCCTGACACCGTGAACACTCTTCCCGATACGACGGTCGATGCGTTCATCGATCATGGTCGGGTGACCCGAACCATCGACACTGACGTCGACGGTGCCCGCGCGACCTGGGACGCGATCGGCCGCTTGGTCGATCTCGACGACGTGGCCGCACGACTCGAGCGGGAGGGCGTGACGGCGTTCCAGAAGAGCTTCGACGAACTTCTCGGTGCGCTCTCGACCAAGTCGGCCGAACTCTGACCCGATCAGTCGGATTGGAGAAGGTGCGCCGCCTTCTCGATCGCTCGTCGGGCCTGCGTGATGGTGCGGTCGATGTCGGGTCGGGCCGACTTGCGCTCACTGGCCTCGCGCAACACGTCGAACGAGATCTCGTCGAGTGACGCACTGATCGATTCGAGTTGGGCGGCGATCTCGGCCAGCCGCCGTCTCGTGGATGCGTCGATCTGATCGTTCATGTTTCCGTCGTTCTTCATGTCATCGATTCACGTCGTCGAGTCGAGTGTGGCCGCAATGATGTCGATGGGGTGTCGTACGTCGAGGCCGGCGGCCGCCAGGTGCTGCAAACAGCCGGGATTGGCCGAGGCCACGATCGTGCCGACACCAGCGACCGCTTCGATGGCGGCCACCTTGCGACTCCGGGCTTCGCGGGCCAGGGTGGGTTGCAGCAACGCGTACGCTCCCCCGGCCCCGCAACACAGTCCGTCGTCGCCGATCTCGATCGTGTCGGCAAAGGGAGCCAAGCACTCGCGAACGGCTCCGTGCGAACGTTGAACGTGGCGGAGATGGCAGGGGTCCTGAACGACGACCCGTTCGCGCTGGGCGGGTCGAGGTATCTCGTGCACACGTGGGGCCAGCCATTCGTGTACGTCGAGAACGCGTGCTGCGAACGTGCGGGCTTCGTCGGTGTCGAGCAGG
The DNA here is from genome assembly GCA_964513215.1 of uncultured Bifidobacterium sp. GTDB lineage: Bacteria > Actinomycetota > Acidimicrobiia > Acidimicrobiales > Ilumatobacteraceae > Casp-actino8. Next base: position 12,314 of record CAZELU010000018.1, on the reverse strand, counting down.
TGTCCGTAGTCCTTCAGGGCGGCGCCACAGCCGGCCGAGTTCACGAGGATCGGAGCATCGCCGGGCATCGAACGCATCGTGCGGTGGGCCAATTCGCGACTGTCGAGGCCGGCGTGGGTGTGCAGCGCACCGCAGCAGGCCCCTCCTGACACGCCGAACGTGATGCCGAGGCTCGAGACGATTCGCGCCGTCGAACGGTGGGTTCGACGCTGCCACGCATCCATCACGCACCCGGTGAAGATCCACACGTCGGGAGTCGTCGACGTCGCACACAGCGCCGGGCCGTTACGAATCGGAATCGGACCCGGGTCGAAACGTCGGGGAACGAGATGCACGCGACGAGCGACGGCAAGAACGCGTGACCCGGCGAGGACGAGGCGATGACGGGGAAGGAGGCCGAGGCCGACACGCAACCAACGTGGCACCGTCGAGTTCGCTACTCGCGGGTCGGAGGCCAAGAGCCGCTTGGTGTGCTCGATGAGACGCCCGTACGGGACGCCGCTCGGACAGGCTGGTTCGCAGCCCCGACACTGGATGCACGTGTTGAGGAAGTGAGCAACGTCCCGGTCGACGGCGATCGCACCCGATTCGACCGACCGCATGATGGCGATACGCCCGCGTGGTGAGAGCGCCTCTTCGCCCGAGATGCGGAACGTGGGGCAGTGAGGAAGGCACAACCCGCAACCGACGCAGGTGTTGAGGTCCTCGTCGATCGACACGACTTCAGAGTATTCGGTCTACTCTTCCCACATGGCTCTCGATCATCTCGCCGCTGTCGAACACATGGCCGAAGCCATTCGGTCGCGGGCCGAGGCCGACCCGTCTCTCGAGATCCCCGATTGTCCGGGCTGGAACGCACGTCGTCTGCTCGGGCACATGGGATCGGTGTACGCGATGGTGAGCAACATCGTCGGCTCCCGCGCCTCGGCGTTCGGCCCTCCACGAGCCGATCAGAAGGCGCCCAACGAAGGATCGCTGTCCGACTGGTTCGCGGCCCGGCTCGACGAGGTCCTGACGACACTTCGTGGCCGCCCCATCGCCGAACCGCAGTGGTCGTGGACAACCGATCACACCGTGGGCTTCTACTACCGGCGTTTGGCGTTCGAGTCGGCCGTTCACCTCGCCGACATCCAACGGGCGCGAGGCGAGATGGTGGAGATCGATCGTGTTCTCGCGACGGAAGGGATCGACGAATTCTTCCAGTTGATGCTCCCCGCGTCGTCGAAGCCCAAGCCGAATGGCTCGCTGCACCTTCACTGCACGGATGGTGACGGCGAATGGCTCATTCGCAATGTCGACGACACGATCCTCACCATTCACGAGCACGCCAAGGGTGACGCCGCTTGGCGTGGGCCGGCGTCGGCGCTCTTCCTCTACGCGTGGGGACGGCGAAGCGACTCGGTCGAGGTGATCGGTGACGAAACGGTGTCGACGGCCTGGGCTGCCGCCGCGCCGTAATTCTCCGTGGCCTGATTCACTGGGGCCTGTTTCACTGCGGAAAGAGCACGTCCGGATTCAGACGGCGTGCGGGGTCGAACTCGTCGAGGAGCCGAACTTCGATGTCGTTCGGAGCAGTGCGACGACCGGGCTGTGGGACGACGTGGTGGACGATGCCCACGCCGACCTCGGCCCAGATCAGTTGGCTCGCCGAACCGACGACGGTTGGTACATCGGTCGGAGCGATCGACCAGCGGTGGAGTGTGCGATCAGCGTCGATCGGAGGACCATCGACGGCGACGAGACCGAAGCGCTCGGCGCTGGCCGCCATGTCGTCGGGATGTCCGTCGAGTCTGATCGCCAGTTGCTGTCCGTTCCAGAGCAGAGCGGCCGGCTTGTACAACGCGGTCTGAAGTTGGCTGACGCGCGGCCAATCGGCGCCGACGACGAACCACGACGATGCCATCGGAATCGGTCGAGTGCGCAGGATCACGCGGGCGATGAAACCCAGGCGACCGAACGAGCCCACCAATAGTCGGGCCACGTCGAAGCCGCTCACGTTCTTGACGGTGGGACCGCCCACGTTCACGAGGTCGCCTCGATGACTGACGAAGGTGGCCTGCAGGAGGGTGTCGCGTACCGGTCCGACGCCCAATCGATCGATACCCGATCGGCCGACGGCCAGAGCTCCACCCACGGTTCCCGAGCCGGGTAGCGCGACGAACTGACCGCGTTCGGACGTGACCTGTCGAATTTCGTCCAGCGGTGTACCGGCGCCGCACGTGATGGTCATTTCGTCGGGGTGGTACTCGACGATCCCGCTCGGCGCGGTCACCACGCGATCAGCGGTGATGCCGTCGCTGCGCATCACCGGTCGAGTCGATCGTCCGCGCACCGAGACTCGACCCGACGAACCGACCTGTTCGGCGAAGTCGTTCAGATCCATGCACCCTCGGGTACGTGTTGAACGTCGCCGCAGGACGACGGACTGGGCAGAACTTTGAACGGATTGGCCAGACCACTCGGATCGAACGCGCAGCGAACGGCTGCCTGGGCGGCCAGATCGATTTCGGAGAACATGAGCGGCATGTAGTCCCGCTTCTCGAGACCAATGCCGTGCTCTCCCGACAGAACACCACCGGCAGCCACGCTGACCTTCACGATCTCCTCCCCCGCGGCGTGAACACGCTCCATGACGCCGGGTTCGCGCTTGTCGAACACCAGGAGTGGATGAAGGTTGCCGTCACCGGCATGGAACACGTTCAACACGAGCAATTCGTGTCGGTCGACGATGCGATAGATCTCGTCGAGCACATCGGGTAGATGGCGCCTCGGGACGACCGTGTCGTGCAGGTAGTAGTTGGGCTTGATTCGAGCCACCGCTCCGAAGGCCGTCTTGCGTCCCTTCCACAGCAGCGCACGTTCGGCTTCGTCACGGGCCACTCGAACGGTTCGGGCGCGATGCCGGCGGCCGATTTCGGCCACTCGTTCGGCTTGGTTCGCTACGTCGGACGGGAGTCCGGTGACTTCCACCAACAGCACTGCGGCAGCGTCGAGGGGCAAGCCGGCGTGCACGTATTCCTCGACGGCCTTGATGCAGAGGGCATCCATCATCTCGAGCGCGGCCGGAACCATGCCCGACGCGATGATCGCGCTCACCGTGTCGGCCCCATCGCGTACCGATGTGAAGTCGAGCAGCATCGTGCGGACGCTCGGTGGATTCTGAGTGAGTCGCACGCACACCTTGGTGGCGACACCGAACATCCCTTCACTGCCGACGAACGCGCCCCGTAAATCGAAACCGTCCGGTTCGGGATCTTCCCCACCCAGCACGACCAACCGGCCGTCGCTCAGGACCACTTCGAGCGCCAGCACGTGGGCCGATGTGACGCCATCGGCCAGACAGTGCGGGCCGCCCGAGTTGTTGGCCACGTTGCCTCCGACGGTGCAGCTCTGCTGGCTGCTCGGATCAGGAGCGAAGTGGAGGTCGTGGCCGAGAGCCGCCATCTGTCGTGAGAGATCGAGATTCAGCACTCCCGGTTCGACCCACGCGAGGCGGTTGACCGGATCGACCGACAAGACGCGATTCATCTTGGTGAGACAGATCACGACGGCACCCTCGAGTGGTGTTGCGCCACCGGCGAGACCGGTTCCGGCTCCGCGCGCGACGAATGGTCGGTCGTGTCGATGACACGTGCGTACGACGTGGATCACTTCGTCGGCGGATGTGGGATACACCACGACACCGGCTCGTCCGCTGATGGTGGACGCGTCGTGGTCGAACAACGAGACTTCGACCGGATTGCGGTGGATGTCGGCGACTCCGCGGGCCAGTTCGGTGTGGAAGTCGTCAGCCAGTCGGGTCATCGGCGACGACGCGGAGCCACGAAACCCGGATCGAACTGACGCAACACCACGACACGACCGGGTTCGACGGGTTCGCCGTCGACGAGGAGGGCATCGTCGGAGCGAATCGGATCGTCGGCGTCGGTCAGCGGTTCGAGACGGCCGTCGAGCCGAGCGCGCAGCTCGGCTTCCTTGGTGTGCATGGCCTCGCGACCCTCGCGGACCGCATCGCCCACATCGGTGAGACGGTCACGCACCTTGGTGCGCGCATCCTTGACGACTTTCACGGGGGCCAGAGTCTCGACCTTCTTCTTCACTCGTCGACCCGCGAACACCACACCGGCCACACCGGTGACGATTCCGCTGACGAACCACACGAATCGCTTGATCATGCGCCCTTCTTCCACGGGACGACAGACGATGCCGTGCGCTTACGTCCGACGTCACGTCGGTCCGAGTCGCGATGCCCCGAGTCACGACGCTCGTTTCGGCGTTGCCGGCGAGTCAGACGTTTGGCGGCTCGAGACGTTCCCGACGCGATGGCCGCCACCTTGATGACCGGCGTCGACAGCGCGGTACGGGCCACCCGCCCACTCCCCGACACGGCACCGCTGATGGCCTCGGCCGAACCGAGCACACGATCGAAGCGAGCCAGATCGCGCTGTGCTTCGTGCATGGCGTCGCGAGCCTCGTCGGTGGACACTCGCAGGTCGGTGATGAGCGGGCGAGTCTCCTGGCGCAGGGCGTCGACCTCATGGCGAATTGCGCGCAACGTGTCGTGAACGCGAAGCAAGACGACCACGAGGGCCGCGAACCCGATGGCGCACAGTACGGCAGCCAGAACGATGGCGAGTTCCCCAGCGGTCATGAGTCCATTGTGTCGTGCTCGGGCCGGTCAGCGCCATGCCCACTCGGCCGATACCAGACCCGATCGGCCAGGACCTCGGGTAAGAACACCTGGTGGCGGCTCGGATCATCGTGGGTGTAGTGGTACTCCACACCGTGACCCAGAGTCGCTGCTCCTCGATAGTGGGCGTCGCGAAGGTGGGCGGGTACTTCGGCGACCGCACCGTTACGAACGTCGGCCCGCGCGGTCCAGATGGCGGTGGCCACCGAATTGCTCTTCGGGGCGCGAGCCAGGTGCAAGGCGGCCTGGGCCAGGTTCAACTGCGCCTCGGGGAGACCCACGTGTTCGACCGCCTGGGCGGCCGCCACGGCGATCTGCAGCGACTGCGGGTCGGCCAATCCGATGTCTTCGCTGGCCAGGATCACCATGCGTCGGGCGATGAAGCGCGCATCCTCGCCCGCTTCGAGCATGCGGGCCAAGTAATAGATCGCGGCTTGGGGATCACTCCCCCGCATGCTCTTGATGAACGCACTCGTGACGTCGTAGTGGTCGTCGCGACCGTATCGGAGCGCACTGGTGCTGAGTGCCTGCTCGACGTGCGTCAGATCGACAGGGCCCGGATGAGCGAGCGCCGCGGCCACCTCGAGCGACGTGAGCACCTGTCGTCCATCGCCAGCCGACCGCTCGACCAGGAGATCGATGGCGTCTTCGGTCGCACTGGTGAACAGAGCGTCGAGGCCTCGCACCACGAGACTCCGTGTAGCGACCGTCGTCAGCGGTTCGAGACGGAAGAGGGTGCTTCGCGATCGCAATGGTGCGTTCACCTCGAAGAACGGATTCTCGGTCGTGGCACCGATCAGGGTGATGGTGCCGTCTTCGACTGCCGGCAACAGAGCGTCTTGTTGCGACTTGGAGAAGCGATGAATCTCGTCGAGGAACAGGATCGTCCCCTGGTCGTGCAGACCGAGGCGCTCCCGAGCACGGTCGATCACTTCGCGGACGTCACGAACGCCAGCCGTCACCGCCGAGAGTTGCTCGAACGCCCGTGCGGTGGATCCGGCGATGGCCAGAGCCAAGGTGGTCTTGCCCGTGCCGGGCGGCCCCCACAGGAGAATGCTGGTGAGGCGGTCGGCCTCGACGAGGCGTCGAAGTGGTTGACCGGGCCCCACCAAGTGGTCCTGGCCCACGACGTCATCGATCGACTTCGGACGCAAACGAGCGGCCAGTGGAGCGCGGTCACGCAAGCGATCGCGGGCGGCCGCCGAGAAGAGGTCGTCACTCATGGCAACAAGCGCGCGAAGGCGCGTTGATACGCGGGGCGACGCCAGTCAATGACGCAGTCGACCAGTTCGTGAGGTGTCATCCAGGTCCAGGACACGAACTCGCGATCATCGGGTCGCGGCTGGACGTGGTGTAGGTGTCCATCGTCGTGGGGGTCGGGAATCACCCCGAACAGGAACCATCGTTGGATCTGACCGCGAACCGGATCATCACCTCTGATCTCGTCGGGCCATTCGTACGCGATCCAGTCCGGGAGTTGGTCGACCAGACGGACATGGGAGCGATCGAGACCCGTCTCTTCTTCCATCTCTCGCCAAGCAGCGTCGATCGGCTCCTCGCCGACGTCGATTCCACCTTGAGGCAGTTGCCAGGCGCCACGGGGCTGTTTGCGCTCGAACGCCAACAGCTTTCCGTCGTCGCGCCGAATGACGATCACGACGCCGGCCCGGAAGGACTGCGAACTCATCGCACCGCGTTCGACACGAAGTCAGACCTTCGGCGGAAGAGTTCGGATTCCGAGTTCTTCGAGCTGCTTGGCCTCGGCACGCGTTGGTGCGTTGGTCATCGGGTCCTGGCCACTCTGGGTCTTGGGGAACGCGATCACCTCGCGGATGTTCTCCTCTCCGGCGAGGATCGCAACCAAGCGGTCGAGACCGAAGGCGAATCCACCGTGAGGCGGCGCACCGAACGTGAACGGCTTGAGGAAGAAGCCGAACTTTCGGTTGGCCTCTTCGTCGGAAATGCCGAGAGCCGTGAACACCTTGCGCTGCATCTCGGGTTCGTGGATACGGATCGAACCCGATCCGAGTTCCCATCCGTTCAGAACGAGGTCGTAGGCCATGGCCCGCACCGACAGTGGGTCGGTCTCGAATTTGTCGAGATCGTCGGGATGGGGTCGACAGAACGGATGGTGTCCGGGCTTGGGTCGACCGGTCTCCTTGTCGACACCCACGAACAACGGGAACTCGACGACCCAGACGTACCGGTACGGCCCTTGGTGCACGGGTGGACGGCCGAGATCGTTGCGGAGTTGACCGAGCACCTCGCACGTGGTCATCCACTCGTCGGCCACGATCAACACGAGATCTCCCGGCTGGGCGGCCACGGCCGCGACGAGGGCCGCCTGCTCGGATGCCGACAAGAACTTGGCCACGGGTGAATCGAGGGTGCCGTCGGCCGCGACCTTGAGCCACACGAGACCCTTGGCCCCCATCTTCTTGGCCTTGTCGGTGAGCGCATCCAGCTTGTTGCGTCCGAACTCTTCGGCCCGACCGGGGGCGCAGATTCCCTTGATCGAGGCAGCGCCGGCGAAAGCCTTGAACTCGGTAGTGGAGAAGATCGAGGTGAGCTCGACGAGTTCCATGCCGAAGCGCAGATCGGGCTTGTCGACGCCGTAGCGATCCATGGCCTCACGCCAGGTGATGCGTTCGATCGTGGGCGGACGCTCGCCGGTCACGGCTTCGGCGGCCGACAGAACCGCCTCGCTGATGGCCGCGAGCACGTCGTCTTGGGTGACGAAACTCATCTCGGCATCGAGCTGCATGAACTCGTATTGGCGATCGGCGCGCAGGTCTTCGTCGCGCAGACAACGAGCGATCTGGTAGTAGCGGTCGATGCCCGCCACCATGAGCAGCTGCTTGAACAGCTGCGGACTCTGCGGAAGCGCGTAGAACGACCCGGGCTCCTTGCGCGATGGCACGAGGAACTCACGAGCGCCTTCCGGAGTGGACGGCACCAGCATGGGTGTCTCCACTTCCACGAATCCCTGGCGCTCCATCGCAGCGCGGACGGCCGAGTTGACCTTGGCTCGAACCCGAATATTGCGCTGCATACGCTCACGTCGAATATCGAGATATCGGTACTGCAACCGAACGTTCTCGTCCACGTCGTCGGCGCGCGCGTCGATGGGGAACGGCGGCGGGTCGGCCGAGCGCAGCACTTCGACGGTGCAATCGCCGATCTCGATCTCGCCGGTGGCCAGATTGGCGTTGACGGTGCCAGCCGGCCGGGCCCGCACGGTTCCGGTGATACGCGCCACGTATTCGCTTCGCAAATCGACGCCGTCGTCGATGACGCACTGCACGATGCCCGAGTAGTCGCGCAGGTCGACGAAAGCCAACTTGTCGCCGTGTTCGCGACGCTTGGCGATCCAGCCGCACAGGCTCACGGTTCGACCGATGTGGTCCGACCGCAATTCACCGCAGAGATGCGTTCGCAGGGTGGTCTGGGAGGGGTTGACGCTCATTGGCTTTCCTTGGGGGTGGGAGGTGATTCGGCGCGAACGGCGCGCAGCACGCTGTCGAGAAGAGTCGATCGAGTCACAGTGAACTGTTCGCCCCCATTCATGGGACGAACGACGGCTTGCTGATTCGCGCGTTCGTCGGTGCCGATGATCACGGCCACGCGCGCATTGCTGCGATCGGCCGCCTTCATCTGGCTCTTCATCGATCGATTGTCGTAGGCGCGATCGGCCCGGAGTCCGGCCGCCCGGAACTGATCGGTGAGGACAGTGGCTTCGAGTCCGCCGGTCGTGTCGATCACGAAGACGTCGACCGATGACGGTGCAGCCGCGAAGACCCCTTCGTCGTCACACGCCAGCAGGGTGCGATCGAGACCGAGGGCGAATCCGATTCCGGGCGTGGCTGGACCGCCGAGGTCTTCGACCAGTCCGTCGTAGCGACCCCCTCCGCCGAGTGCGTTCTGCGCCGAGTCGAGTGTTCCGCCGGCGTACTCGAACGTCGTGAACCGGTAGTAGTCGAGACCGCGGACGAGGCGTTCGTCTCGGGTGTAGGGAATGTCGAGTGCATCGAGTCCGGCCCGAACCTGGGCGAAGTGCTCGGATGCGGCGGCGCTGTAGAAGTCGTCGATCCGAGGGGCTGACCTCAGAACGTCGGCGTCTTCGGCGCGCTTCGAATCGAGAACTCGCAGTGGATTGCGCGCGAGTGTCGACCGCGTTTCCTCGGCCAGCTCGGACGAACGAGCGGTGAAGTGTTGACGCAGCGCCTCGGTGTAACGCTGACGGTCGGTCGGTTCACCCAGGCTGTTCAGCCGCAGAGTCACTTTCTGCAGACCGAGCGACTGGAAGAAGCGCCAGCCGAGGGCGATGACTTCGACGTCGACCGCCGGGTCGGTGGGACCCAGAACCTCGATACCCACTTGATCGAACTGCCGGTAGCGGCCACGCTGAGGCTTCTCGTAGCGGAAGTTCGGCCCGCTGTACCAGGCCTTCCACGGCAGGGTGGGACGGTGCTGTACGTACGCGCGGCACACGCTGGCGGTCTGTTCGGGTCGCAGGGCCACGTGGCGTTCGCCCTTGTCGACGAAGTCGTACATCTCCTTGGTGACCACATCGGTGGCCTCACCCACCCGACTGAACACGCCGATGTCCTCGAGGAGCGGAGGAATGATCTGCTCGAAACCAGCCGCTTCCACCGTGTCGGCGAAGACCTGCACGAATCGCCGCCAGCGGGCCGATTCGGGAGCCAGGATGTCGCGCATCCCGGGACTGGTCTGGAATTCGGGCACCCCACGAGGCTACCGGTCGGCCCCGACGGGCCCAGAGACACTTGGCCCGCGGTCGAGGGGTGAGAGCGGTCAGTTCGCGGCGGTCTTCTGAACCACGCGGTACGCGTCGTAGACCGCATCGATCTTCTTGATGGTGCGGATCACGCTGTCGAGGTGGCTCGGGTCGGCCAGTTCGAACTCGAAGCGCATCTTGGCGATGCGGTCGTTGCCCGTGTGCGTGCTGCAGGCCACGATGTTCACGTGTTGTTCGGACAGCGCGTTGGCGACGTCGCGCAGGAGCCGACTGCGATCGAGTGCCACCACTTCCACGCCGGCCCGGAAAACGCGTCCGGTGGCCGAACCGTCCCACTCGACATCGACGAGTCGGGCCGACTGATCGTGGGCCAGTGATGCGGCGTTGGCGCAGTCGGTTCGATGAACACTCACGCCCCGGCCACGGGTGAGGAAGCCGATGATGTCGTCACCGGGAACCGGTGTGCAGCACTTCGACAAGCGGACGAGTACGTCGTCGAATCCCTCGACGTGAACACCGGTCTGAGTGCCGCCGCGCCGCAACTCGTTGGGATGCAGCACCGACATCGTCAGGCGCTCTTCGGCCCCTTCACTCTTGTAACGATGAGCCACGCGCTGCGAAATCGCCTTGGCTCCGAGTTGGCCATCGCCCACGGCGGCGAGAAGCGACTCGACATCGGCGTAGCCGTGCGACACCGCCTCCTCCTGGAAGAACTCGCTTTCCATCACGTGGGAGATGGGAAGGCGCTCGAGGCGGAACTCGTTCTCGAAAGCCTCACGACCGAGTTCGATCAGATCATCGCGACGCTCGCGTGAGTACCACTGGCGGATCTTGTTGCGCGCTTTGGGTGACGCCACGAAGTCGAGCCACTCCTTCGACGGAGCAGCGGTGTCGACCTTGGAGGTGAAGATCTCGCAGGTGTCGCCCGACCTCAATTCGTGAGTGAGCGGAACCAGGCGTCCGTTGACGCGCGCGCCGATGCAGGTGTTTCCGATTTCGGTGTGCACGCAGTAGGCGAAGTCGACCGGACAAGCGCCGAGCGGCAAGGCGATCACGCGACCCTTCGGGGTGAACACGAAGATCTCGTCCTGGTCGAGATCGGTCTTCAGGCTCTCCATGAACTGGGCCGGGTCGGCGATTTCGCTCTGCCAGTCGATGATCCGGTTGAGCCAGTCGATGTCGGGCGTTTCGTCGCCGGCCTTGTACGCCCAGTGGGCGGCCACTCCCCACTCGGCCCGTTGATGCATTTCGCGGGTTCGGATCTGGATCTCGAGCGGTTTGCCGCCCGGCCCGATCACCGTGGTGTGGAGGCTCTGGTACAAGTTGAACTTGGGCATCGCCACGTAGTCCTTGAAGCGCCCCACGACCGGCTTCCAGTGCCCGTGGATGCAGCCGAGGGCCGCGTAGCAATCCTTCACTGAATCGACGACCACGCGAATGGCGACGATGTCGAAGATCTCGTCGAACTCTTTACCCTTCTGGATCATCTTCTCGTAGATGCTCCACAGGTGCTTTCCGCGTCCGGTCACGTCGGCCGTGATGTTGAGGTCGCTCAACTGACTGCGGACGTCGGCCATGGCCTTGGCCAGATAGATGTCGCGCTCGGGGCTGCGGGTGATGACGAGGTGATCGAGTTCGGCGTAGCGCTTCGGATACAGCGACGCGAAGGCCAGATCTTCGAGTTGCTGTTTGAGGCCGCTCATCCCGAGACGGTGAGCCAACGGTGCGTAGATCTCCAGGGTCTCGTTTGCGATGCGCTGCTGCTTCTCGAGCGGCATCGAGGCGATTGTGCGCATGTTGTGGAGACGATCGGCCAGTTTGATGATGAGAACCCGGAGGTCCTTGGCCATCGCCACCAGCATCTTGCGCATCGTCGCCGCTTGCTGAGCTTCCTTGGAGTCGAACTGAATACGCTCGAGCTTGGTGACGCCATCCACGATGGCCGCGACTTCGGGACCGAACTCACGATCGACGTCGGAGACTGTGATCTCGGTGTCCTCGACCGCATCGTGAAGTAGCGCGGCGGCGATGGTGGTGTCGTCGAGACCGATGTCGGCGACGATCTTGGCCACGGCGAGCGGGTGGTTGATGTATCCCTCGCCACTCTTGCGCGTTTGGCTCTGGTGAGCGACCCGCGCGACCTCGTAGGCCTTGGCCATGAGGGCGGTATTGGCCTTGGGGTGCCGACGACGGTACGACGAAAGAACCTGAAAGAGCTCGTCGTCGGGTGTGCTCTGGTGCCGCCGCCAGGGCAGCAGTCGGGTCACCGTCGACATGGGGCCTCCGGTGCGTCCGACATCAGAACTCGAGAAGTGATTCGATCCGCCGCTGACCGAGAACGGAGCGGCCGTTCAACGCCTTCAATTCGATGAGCATTCCGAGACCCACGATCGTGGCCCCGAGGGTTTCGACGAGGCGACACGTCGCGGCGGCGGTTCCACCAGTCGCCAACACGTCGTCGATGACGACCACTCGTTCGTCGGGGTGAATCGCATCGCGATGAATCTCGAGTTTGTCGGTGCCGTACTCGAGTTGGTACTCCTCGCGCACGACGGCCCACGGCAACTTGCCGGCCTTGCGAACGGGAACGAAACCCGCTCCGAGCGACACGGCGACCGGAGCGCCGAGAATGAAGCCGCGAGCCTCGATACCGATCACACGATCGACCCGCTCGGAAGCGAAGCGCTCGGCCATCTGGTCGACAGCGGCCGCTAGAGCGGGGCCATTGCCGAGCAGCGGAGTGATGTCGCGAAAGGTGACCCCGGGCTTCGGGTAATCGGGAATGGCCCGAATGTGGTCCGCCAGCGACTTCGAGCTCATACCGGCAATCTACCGACGACGCTTCTTGCGAGGTCGCGGCGGGTG
>CAZELU010000017.1:33129-40724 GCA_964513215.1 uncultured Bifidobacterium sp. | reverse complement strand
TTGCTCGGTGCCACCAAGAGCACCATCAAGCCCTTCTGGGGTGTGGGAGCGGTTGTTCTCTTCATCGTGACGATGGCCGCATTGGTGTTCGTCGCGCGCGTGTTGCGGCGTTCGGGAGAATCGTCGAGTCAGATCGCCGCCACGCTCGCCGGCAGCTGAACCCTCCATGCGCGTCGTCGTGGTGGGCGCCGGCCTGGCGGGTTTGAGCGCGGCTGAATCGCTCGCGCGCGGTGGAGCCGACGTGGTTCTGCTCGAGGCAACCGACCGTGTCGGCGGCCGAGTGCGCACCGTCACCCTCGGAGATCACGTGGTCGAGACCGGAGCCGAATGGGTCGACTCGACACATTGGCGGATGCACGAGTTGATGGCCCGTTACGGGGTAGAGCGCGAAGGCGAAGGGATGGTCTGGTCGACGATCCGGCGCTGGCTGTTCTGGGACGGCGTTCGGTACGCGGGTGAGCACATCGCCGACGTCGATCCCGGGGCGATCGACGAGCTCGGTCGCTTCGACGAGATGGTCGACGCGACTGGTGACGCGATGCCGGATCCGTCGCGTCCCTCGACCCACCCCGATGCGGCTCGTCTCGATTCGCAGTCGCTGGCCGACGTGATGGACGAACTCGAACTCGGAGCGGTTGCTCGCCTGTTCGCCCGGCGGAATTCGCAGGGCGAGTTCGCGGCTGAGCCCCACGACGTCTCGTTGCTGTTCGTGGCACAGCAACGCGCGCAGGAGAGATTCGAACTCGAGCGCATGGGAGTGGAGTTCCGCGCACATCGCGTCGCTGGTGGTCTGTCGACGATCGTCGAAGGACTGCGCCGCGACGTGGTCGAGTCGGTGGATGTGCGTACGGGCGCTCCGATCGTGTGGATCGATCAGGCGGTGGATTCGGTTCGAGTGGGAACGGTCGATGGTTCGGTGGTCGAAGCCGAACACCTCGTGCTCGCAGTGCCCCTCGGTCCACTGCGTTCAGTCGAGTTCAGAAGTGCGATGCCCCACGACCTCCACCAGGCGGTGCACGGACTCGGATGGGGTCACATCACCAAGACGGCCGTTCGGTTCGCGCGCCGCGAGTGGTTGCGTGGTTACGGGACCACCGATTCCGTGAGCCAGCGTCTCTACGAACCAACCATCGATCAAGCGGGTGAGACGGGAGTGCTCATGTCGTATTGCGGTGGTGACGGCGGACTCGAACTCGCCTCACGACCAGAAGCCGAACGCATCGCGACGATCACAGCCGACATGCGGCGAGTGCACGGCATCACCGCCGATGCGATCGGCGCGCTGTCGCAGGCCTGGCCCGAAGCACCCTTCGCACGAGGCGCGTACTCGGTGTATCGACCGGGCGAGATGCTGCAGTACTGGGACGTGCTGCGAGCACCGTGGGGGAGGGTGCATCTCGCGGGCGAACACGTGGCCACGTGCACTGGCTACATGGAGGGCGCGGTCGAGTCGGGTCGCGCGGTGGCCGCTCGGATTCTCGCCGACTAGCGTTCAGCGCGTCATGGACAAACCGCCAAGTAGTCAGTCCCGGCGCATCGCCGTTCTTCCCGATACGGCACCCGAGTGGATGCGCGAAGCCGTCACGGCCGCCGGGGGTGAGCTGTCCTCCATCGACCAAGCCAACGCGCTGGTGTGGGGAGCGGCCCGTGATCCGAAAGGTCTCGAAGCCGTGTTGGCCGCGTTCGATCATCTTCAGTGGATCCAGTTGCCCTTCGCCGGAGTCGAGGAGTTCGCGCACTTGATCGACGATCAACGGCTATGGACGTGCGGCAAAGGTGTGTACGCCGAACCCGTGGCTGAAATGGCGGTGACTCTCGCCTTGTTCGGCCTGCGTGGGATCTCCACGTATTCGCGGGCGACCGAATGGTCGAAGCCTCAGGGCCGCAACCTGATCGGCGCCCGCGTCACGATTTTGGGTGGTGGCGGAATCACCGAGCAGATCGTGCGATTGCTGGGCGGTTTCGACTGTCACATCACCGTCGTGCGCAATCGCGTGAACGACATGGACGGCGTCGACGCGGTTCTCGAGAGCGATCGTTACCTCGACGCACTTCCGGGTGCCGATGTGGTGATCCTGGCTCTTCCGCTCACCTCCGACACGATCGGAATGATGGGACGCGACGAGTTCGAGGCCATGGAGTCGCACGCCTGGCTCGTGAACGTCGCGCGAGGCAAGCACGTCGTGACCGACGACTTGGTGTGGGCGCTGCAGAACCGAGTGATCGGTGGTGCCGCACTCGACGTGACCGACCCCGAACCTTTGCCGGCCGGCCACCCCCTGTGGTCGCTCGACAATTGCGTGATCACTCCGCACGTGGGCAACACGCCCGAGATGGCGGTTCCCTTGCTCAGTGAGCGCATTTCGGCCAACGTTCGCGCATGGTTGGATGGCCGAGAGTTGATCGGGCCCGTCGACCCCGAACTCGGTTACTGAACTCGGTTCTTCGGGTGCAGCGCCCTTAGCCTCATCGGCATCGGCGCGTACTACGACATCCTCGGTGTGTCGCCATCGGCGACCGCGGAAGAGATCCGCTCGGCCTATCGCGCTCTCGCTCGGCGTCATCATCCCGATGCAGTTGCCGCAGCGGGGGGAACGCCGCCGCCGGGTGCCGACATGGCGGCCATCAATCGCGCGTGGTCGGTTCTCGGCGATCCGGGACGACGCGCGATGTACGACGCGTCGTTGCGCAACGGAGTGGACGAGGCTCCGCGTCACAGTCGCTCGACCGCGAGTACCGCCACGGCGCCGAACCCTCAGTACGTTCGACCGAACCTCACACCACCGCGTTTTCCGTGGCGATTCGTACTCGCTCTCGTGGTGCTCGGAACCGCCGCCATTCTCATCATCGGCGCTCTCACCGATCCGGCCGGTCCGGCGCCGATCGACAACTTGATTCAGGCCGGATCGTGCGTGGACATCGACGATCAACGGCAGGAAGCGTTCGAGGTGCCGTGCAATGGCTCCCACGAAGCGGTGGTCACTCGACTCGTTCCGTTCGACGTGGCCTGCGCACCCGGTGAGCAGGGATTCCGTGATCGTCAGGGCATGGGCCAGGTGTGCGTGGTCCTGTCCGAGCGGTAGCGTGGCGTCTCGCTGGGGCGATTAGCTCAGTCGGCTAGAGCGCCACGTTCACACCGTGGAGGTCATCGGTTCGAGCCCGGTATCGCCCACCAGTCACGGCCCGGTCGAACGACCGGGCCGTTTCGTTTTCGTCCGGTCGAACGACCGGGCCGTTTCGTTTTCGTCCGGTCGAACGACCGGGCCGTTTCGTTTTCGTCCGGTGCGTTAGTCGACAACGGAGCCGAGGAGTCGGCGTCCGTTGTCGCTGTAGAACGAGCGACGCGCATCAGTATCGACATCGGTCATGCTGGCCTCGAAACGCTTGATCGGATCGTCGGTGCCTTCGTGATGCGGATAATCGGACGAGAAGGCCACCATGTCGTTGCCCACTTGGTCGATGATCCAGCCCACGTCTTCTCCGGCGAACGGGCTCACCACCACGTGGCGACGCACGTAGTCGGACGGCTTCATGGTGAGATGCGAGAGATCTTGGATGTTCCGGAACGATCGATAACCGGTGTCGACGAAGTGCAAGAACGACGGTAGCCAGGTGGCGCCGAGTTCGGTGATGCCGATTCGCAGGGCCGGGAACTTCTCCAACACTCCGTCGTAGACGAGTGAGGCCACGAACAGTTCGCCGGGGTAGCCGATGCCCATGAACGACAACGGATCGCCCGGTGCATCGGAGCGAACGTGGGCCATGTCGCGCCCGTTGTCGAAGAACGCCTTCGGTACGGGTCGGTATCCCTGATCGGCGCCCACGTGCAGGAAGAGTGCGATGCCGAGCTCTTGAATTCGGGCCCACACCGGATCGAAGTCGGGGTGTGTGAACGATCGCTGGCGTGACGACGGAATGGAGTCGACGAGCAGCCCGCCGACACCGTCACGGCTCGCGGATTCGACGAACTGAATCGCCACATCGGGTCCGTGTTCGAACGGAACGTACGCGGTGGCCACGAGTCGCGGGTCGCCACAGAAATCGGCCAGGCCGCGGTTCATCGCGCGCGCCGCCTCCACACGAGAGTCCACGGGAGTGTCGTAGACCTGGTTGAACGCGCCGGTGGGGAAGATCACCTGATGGGTGAAACCCAGACGGTCGAGAGCGATGCTGCGCTCGTTCGGGTCCCAACCGCCGAGCGACATCCAGCCCTTGCGGCGCATCGACATGAACTCGTCGGTTGCACGACCGAACGCGGCGGGATCGCTGGCCCGCAGTTCGTGATCACGGGCGGCCTCCTCGAGCAACGTGGTGAAGCCAGGGTCGCCCACTCCCAGTTCGGGGATCTCGTCGCGAACCGAGGCCGAGGCGTAACTCTTGAGCCACCCGACCGGCTCGAGGATGTGGGCATCGATGTCGATGACCGTCCGGTCGCCCGCGTACGTCGTCATAGGAGTGATCGGACGATAACACCCGCTCACGAGGGGCATGATCGGCTGTTCGCTGACCGGCAACGGGTCCGACCGGTACTCTGTCGCCCGTGCGGCGCACCTGCGAACGACTCGGTTGCGGTCAGCCGACGGCCGTCGTCTACGGAATGAGCGAAGGTGCGTCGGGATCGATGACGCTCTGGATCGATCGATTCGTTCCTGATGGCAAGCCCATCGACGACGTGCGGGGTGCGCTGTGTGTGACCCACGGTGAACGACTCACCGCGCCGGTCGGTTGGTCGTTCGAAGACCGTCGGGAGAAGGCCCCGCGCCTCTTCAAGCCATCGGCCGAAAACCGGCCGAATCTCTCGGTCGTTCCCGACAAGCCGGCCAAGACACGTCGCGAACGAGCCAAGGATCTTCCGCGTCCGAGTCTGTTCAACGAAACAGCCGACACGTCCTCGCCGGTTGTCGAGGCGCCGGTGTCGACACCTGCACCTGAACCGTCATTCGTTCCTGCACCGTCACCCGAAAGCGTTTCCGTACCCGAGCGCGAGCCCGAACCGCGCGTGGTCACGCCCATTTTCAAAGAATCACAACGAGTCGATCTCGACGATGAGCGCGGAGCCGACGAGACTGGCGACATCACGGGCTCGTGGGTTCCTCACTTCGACCCCGATGACGATTTGGGCGGTGCGCTCGACGCCACCGGGCCCATGCTGCGTGATGCCTTCCGGGCCCGTCACAACGGTCGCGCCCGCGACTGATCCATGGACCTGCGCATCGAACTGGCCACCACGGCCACCCCCGATCGACTCTTTTCACTCGTCGACGATCTCGCCGACTACCCGGCATGGATGGGTCTCGTTCACGCGGTCGCTGCCGCGGGCGACGAAGCGTGGGACGTCGAGCTGCGTGGTCGCATCGGGCCGTTCGCGCGATCGAAGAAGCTCCGGATGACGCGCACGGTGTTCGACTCACCCAGTCACGCTCGCTTCGAACGATCGGAGACCGATGGCCGGCAACACGGCCGCTGGGTGCTCGACGCCAAAGTTGCTCCCTCCAGCACGGGCTCGAATCTCACGATGGACCTCCACTACTCGGGGCGACTGTGGTCGGCCGTCGTCGAGCGCGCGCTCCTCGACGAAGTGGAAGCGAGCAAGTCGCGACTGTCAGCGTTGCTGGCGGGCTGATCGATCACCCGGCCGCGAAGGCCGTCCAGCGGCCATCGGCCCGTCGTTCGAGTCGAAGGTGGAGACCGAAACACTCGGACAACCGCTCGGCGGTGAGGGTCGTCTCGATCGGCCCCGAGGCGAGCACCGCGCCCTGACGGAGCATCAGCACGTGAGTCATTCCGGGTGGAACTTCGTCGACGTGATGGGTCACGAGAACGAGCGGCGGTGCGGTCGGGTCACCGGTGATGTCGCCCAACGCCCTCACCAATTGCTCGCGGCCACCCAAGTCGAGGCGTGCGCTCGGCTCGTCGAGCAGCAGCACGGCCGGATCGTTCATGAGCGATCGGGCCAGAAGCACCCGCTGTTGCTCGCCGGACGACAACGTGGAGAACGATCGACCGGTCAAGTGGCCGACGCCCATGCGATCGAGACAGCCCTGGGCGCGCGACCGATCGGCCCCGTCGTACTGGTGCCACCACGGCTCGAGGGCAGCGTTCTTGGCCGTCATCACCACGTCGAGCGGGTCGAGGGCGCCGCGCAACTCCATGGCGAACGACGCCGACACGTAGCCGATCCGACGCCGCAGTTCGCGCACATCGGTCGACCCGAGAGTTTCGCCGGCCACGCTGACCGAGCCACGGGTGGGGTGCTCGTACATCGCGGCGATTCGAACGAGGGTCGTCTTGCCCGAACCGTTGGCGCCGAGAATCAACCACCGTTCGCCGGAGCGTACGCGCAACGACACGCGATCGAGGATCGAGCGACCGTCGCGCACGAACGTGATCGCATCGAGATTCAGGGCATCGCTCATCGCCCGTTCATTGTGCCCGATCGACCCGACGCGTGACACGTGTGAGTGACCGATCTCGTGAAGTGTTGTTCGGTACTGTTTTCTCGATGTACGGACGACTGCGCCCTCGATTCGCGCTGATCGTCGCGGTGGTGTCGATCGGGGTGGGTGGCATCGCCGTTCCATCGCTGGCCATCACGCCACGGTCGGCCGCCGAACGCGCCGCCGACGACATCGAGGCCGCTCGCGAGCGCGCCAATGCCGCAGCCCAAGCGTTGTTCGACGCCGAGTCACGGCTCGACAGCCTGCAGTTGGAACAGGAGGCCACGGCTCGAGAAGTCGCCGACCTCGAAGCGCGGGCCAACGCCTTGTCATCGACCGTCCAGGAGTTGGCGGTTCGACGCTTCATGTCGGGGTCGGGGAGTGTTCCGCTCCTGTCGGGACTCGACGGTCCGACCGAACGGGTGCAGAAGGAGTTCTTCGTCTCTCTCGCAACCGACACCTCTCAGGCCACGCTCGACGAGTTCGACGCGGTGGCGTCCGATCTGGCCGACAAACGCGAACGCCTGGCCGCGCAGCAGTCCGCCACGGCTCAGGCGATCATCGAGTTGGAGGCGGCCAAGACGCGGGCCGACGACGAACTCGAACGACTCAAGGAGATCGAGGCCAAACGTCTCGCCGACGAGAAGGTGCGCCAGATCCTGGCTGCTCGTCGTCAGGCCGCACTGCAGTCGGGTGCTTTCACGTCGGGCACCACGGTGTTTCAGCGTTACGGGACCGCCGGCTTCCTCTCGAGCGGCGTGTATCTCGACGGTTCGATCATCTGTCCAGTGGTCGGTTCCACGGCCTTCGGAGACACCTGGGGTGCTCCGCGAAGTGGGGGCCGTCGCCACGAAGGTGTCGACATGCTCGGTCCGACCGGTCTGCAACTCGTGGCGGTGGTGTCGGGGTTCGTGACCTTCAAGACCGGGTTGCTCGGCGGCCTCGTTGCATCTCTCGAAGGCGACAACGGCAACACCTACTTCTACGGCCACCTGAGTGCGTATGAAGGCTCGAGTCGGACCGTGGGCCAAGGTGACGTCATCGGATACCTGGGCGACACGGGCAACGCTCAGGGCACCCCGCACCTGCACTTCGAGATCCGGCCCAATCGCGGGCGTCCGGTCAATCCGTACGCGTCGGTTCGTGCCGCCTGCTGAG
>CAZELU010000017.1:9693-33029 GCA_964513215.1 uncultured Bifidobacterium sp. | reverse complement strand
ATCCGTACGCGTCGGTTCGTGCCGCCTGCTGAGGAGTGCGCAAACTAGGAGGGTGAGCGACTCCTCCCGCGACTCGTTGGCCGATGGCCTCGCCCAGGTCGTGGGGGACCGGATCGAGAACTTGGCGCGGTTGTCCGGAGGGGCGTCGCGCGAGACCTGGAGTTTCACCGCGGGTGGACGCCGTCTCATCCTGCAACGGCAGCGTTCGGGCGACGTCCGCGACATGGGAGTGGAAGCGAACGTCTTGCGCGCGGCCCATGCCGCTGGCGTGCGCGTTCCCGAGTTGCTCGCCAGTGGCACCGCCGATTCGCCGATCGGGTCGTCGTTCATGGTTCTGTCGCACGTCGACGGCGAGACCATCGCCCGCAAGATCCTGCGCGACGACACCTTCGCGCACGCGCGTCAGGTGCTGGTCGGCGATCTGGCCGCGGCACTCGCACGACTGCACTCCATCGATCCATCGAACATCGCCGGCTTACCGGCCACCGATCAGGTGGCGCAGTACCGAACCACACTCGACGATCTCAACGCATCGCTCGATCAAGCTCATCCCACGTTCGAGCTCGCGTTCCGTTGGCTCGAAGCGAATCGACCCGAGTCGGCCCGACGGTCACTGGTGCACGGCGACTTCCGTCTGGGCAACGTGATGGTGGGTCCCGACGGGTTGCGCGCGGTTCTCGACTGGGAACTCGCTCACGTCGGTGATCCGATGGAAGACCTCGGATGGTTGTGCGTACGCGCATGGCGCTTCGGTTCGTCGTCGCCGGTGGCTGGCGTCGGCACGTACGAGCAGCTCGTCTCGGCCTACGAGCGCGAGAGCGGCCTGAACGTCGACCCTGACGTGGTGCGCTGGTGGGAAGTCCTAGGAACGTTGAAGTGGGGGATCATGTGCATGATCCAGACCAGTTCACACCTTCTCGGTCTGGCTCGAAGTCACGAACTGGCCGCCATCGGCCGGCGTGTCTGCGAGAACGAGTACGACTTGTTCCTCGCCCTCGACGGTCGCTGGGAAGGACTCGGTGTGCGATGAGCGAACTCCACGACGTTCCGAGCGCGGCGCAACTGGTGGAAGCGGTTCGCGAGTGGCTCGAACGCGACGTTCTCACGTCGACCACGGGTCGCGTGCAGTTCCACACACGGGTGGCGATGAACGTGTTGGCCATGGTCGAACGTGAGTTGGCCCTCGGCCCCGATCAACGGGCCGCCCACGAGGCCCGACTGACCGACCTGGGTGTGGCCGACGATCACGAGTTGGCGCGGGCCATTCGCGACGGTCGACTCGACGATCGGATGAACGATGTCATCGCAGCCGTACGCGCGAGCGTGATCGACAAGTTGAAGGTTGCGAACCCGGGTTACTTCGAATCGCGCTGATCGCGAGACGAGATCTTCACCGGTTGTCCGGCCGCCAATTGTCCGCAGGCCGCTGCGATGTCGGTGCCGCGGTTCTGGCGCACCGTGGCGTTCACTCCGAGTGCTTCGAGTCGATCTCGGAACTCGTGGACGTGCATCTTGCTCGAGCCACGTACCTCGTAGCCGGGTGTGGGGTTGAGAGGAATCAAGTTGACGTGCGGAGCCAGTGTGAGCGAATGGCACAGTCGGGCCAGTTCCGACGCATCACGGTCGCGGTCGTTCACACCCGAGATGAGGGCCCACTCGAAGCTCAGGCGGCGACCTTTGATCTCGAGATACTCGTCGCACGCTTCCATGAGCATGGCGATCGGGTAGCGCTTGTTGATCGGAACCAATTCGTCACGAAGCTCGTCGTTGGCCGCGTGCAGGCTCACGGCCAAGTTGACCGGAAGCGGCCGATCGGTGAGGCGCTTGATCCCGGGCACGATGCCGACGGTCGACACCGTGAGGTGTCGGGCCGAGATACCCACGTCGTCGTGGAGCCGAACCAGTGATTCCCACACCGGCTCTTCGTTGGCCAGCGGCTCGCCCATGCCCATGTACACCACGTTGCTCACGCGTCGTCCGAGCGACTTGGCGCGCTGGGCGGCCCGCACAACCTGCTCGACGATCTCACCGCTGGCGAGATGACGCGTGAAACCGGCCTGCCCGGTGGCGCAGAAACCGCAGGCCATCGCACAACCGGCCTGTGTGCTCACGCATACCGTGGCCCGGTCGGCGTAGAGCATGAGAACCGTTTCGATCCGACTGCCGCCGTACAACTCCCACAGGAACTTCACGGTCTTACCGCGATCCGACTCGGCCTCGGTCACCGGAGTGAGCGCCAACGGCAAGGCTTCATCGACGCGGGAACGCAACGCCTTGGGCAGATTCGTCATCGACTCGGGAGTGGCGAGCTCTTTGTAGAGGCCGTTCCACACCTGATCGATGCGATAGCGCGGCTCGCCGTCGAGGAGCCGCGACAGATCGTCGCGTGACGCCTGGTAGCGAGTGGTCACGGCTGTCCGGCGAGGCGCGAGTACTCGTTCATTCGCGCGCGAAGAACGTCGAGACTCGCAGTCCAGAAACCTTCGTCGGTCACGTCGAGGCCGAACGCTGATCCGAGCTCTTCGGCGGTGTTCATCCCAGCGCGAGACAGCAAGTCGTCGTACCCGGCACGGAAGTGTTCGGGATCGCGATGGAACTGCGCGTACAGCCCGAGTCCGAAAAGCAGCCCGTAGGTGTAGGGCCAGTTGTAGAAATGGCTGCCGTAGTAGTGAGGCTTCAGAACCCACATGTGCGGATGCGCGGTCGACTGATCGAGGCCGTCGCCGTATGCAGCCGACTGGGCTTCGAGCATCATCTCGTTGAGCTCCTGTACGCCGAGTGAGCGACGCTGACGACGCGCGAACACCTCGGTCTCGAACAGGAAGCGACTGTGGATGTCGACCACCACTTGGTTGGCTCCCAACAAGTCGACGTCGAGCAGGCTCAGGCGTTCGTTGCCCGAGAGGCGAGCCAGGCCGGCCTCCACCATGAGCGTCTCGCAGAAGATGCTCGCGGTCTCGGCCAGCGCCATGGGCAAACGCTTCTGCAAAGGCGTCCGACCGGCCAATTGCGTGTTGTGGTACGCGTGACCCAACTCGTGAGCCGTGGTCTGAGCCGATTCGACCGAACCACTCCAGTTGAGCAAGATCAAAGAACGGTCGTCGACGAAGGGCATGCAGAACGCGCCGCCCACCTTGCCGTCGCGCGGCGGAGCGTCGATCCACGACTCGGTGATCGCCCGGTCGACCATGCCCGCGAGCTCGGCGCTGTATTGGCCGAACGCACTCTTCACCAACTCGATCGATTCGTCCCATCCGATCGAGTTCGACGACGTGGGCAGCGGAGCGACGAGATCCCACCACGGAAGGCCGTTGCTGTGGCCGTGGAGTCGAGCCTTGGTGCGCATCCATCGGCGGAAGTCGGGGAGTGACGCACTCACCGCCGCCTGCATCGCGTCGAACGTGGCCCGGCTCACGCTGTTGGCGAACAGCGAGGCATCGAGCGGTGCGGCCCAGCGTCGGCGGCGGTTGACGGTATTGGCCTCGCCCTTGATCGCGTTCATGGCCGCCGCGCACGCGGTGGCCACTTGGGGCCAGGCCGCCATCTCGGCGTCGTAGGCGGCGCGTCGCACCGCGGGGTCGGGGCTGGTGGCCAAGCCACGCACGGCCGGCATCGGAAGGCGAGTGCGTCCCGACGGCAGATCGACCTCGGTCGACAATTGCGAGGTGACGTCACCTTGCAGTCGTCCCCAGGCGCCCGAACCGGTCGTGGACAACTCGGCGTAGAGGCCCTCTTCGATTTCCGACATCTGATGTTCGGCGCGTGCGGCCAGACGCGTGAGCGGACCGTTGTGCTCGCGAGCCTCGTGGCTCACCGCCGAGAGTGCATCGGGATCGTGATGCGCGGTGAAGTCGGCCAGTCGCGCCAGCAAAGGGCTGACTCGCGAGCCGAGCACCTCGATTTCCGACAGCAGTGATTGCGCCACTTCGTGTCGGGTGTCGGTGGACACCGTGGCGTACACATACGCCTCGAGAACTTCCATCTGTGCGACCGTCGCGTTGAACGCGGAGATGGCGCGATCGGCACGATCGCCTGTGGCCGAGTCGACCGTAGGCACTGTTCCTTCGGCGCCACTGCGGATGTCGAGTTCGTCGTAGAGAGCCTCCAGCCTCGAGACCTCGGCCCCCAACTGTTCGAGGGCGGCCACGAAGGAGCGACTGGTGAGCGAATCGTGAACGTCGGTGACGCTCCACGTGGGCAGGCTCTGAGTGTCGGTCATGGTTGATCGTCTCCGTGATGATGGTGGTGATGATCGGTCGAGGTCACGTGACGACCACGGCTCCCGAGTGACACGTCGCCCACGAAGGCGCGGTCGGTTCGATGCAGATGGAAACCCAGGTCCTCGTACATCGTGACGGCGGCACGATTCGACGCGTCGACGTAGAGCATGGCGGTGGTGATGCCGCGATCGGCGATGCTCTGCAGACCCGACACCGTGAGTCCGCGTCCGAGACCGCGTCCGTGGAAGTCGGGATGGACCGCGATCACGTAGATCTCGCCCATGGTCGGACTGGTGTCGTGGTGAATCTTGGTCCAGCAGAAGCCGGCCAGTCGCCCGTCGATCTCGTGGAGCAAGAAACCGGTCGGATCGAACCACGGCTGAGCCATGCGCGAGGTGAGCGTGACGATGTCCCAGCCGCCTTGTTCGGGGTGATGGGCGAAGGCCGCGTTGTTGACGTCGAGCCACGCCTGCTCGTCGTGTCCCTTCACGAATGCGCGCACCGGAACGGCCGCCGATTGATCGGCGACACTGAGGGGCAGCGAGCGCCGCATCTGGTGCAGGGTTCTTCCGGCCGTCAGCCCCACGGTTCGAGCGACGGTTTCGTGAGCGATCGTGGGTTCGAACACCCACCAGTGCACGTGTCCGCCGCCCGAGTTCGCGACCTCGTCGAGGGCGGCTTCCAACAATTCGGGTCCGATCACGTTCATCTCGTATCGATGGTGAGGATGGACGACGAGTTCGACGGAGTACGAGCCGTGGCCGCGACTCACCTGCGCGTAGGCGACGGGGTGGTCGTGGCCAGGCTCCCACGCCACGAAGCCAGCGAAACCTTCGCGGCCACCGTCCACCAAGTCGAGCCACAGGTGATCGGACAACGGACGATGTCCGTCGGCGCGTTCGGCGTCGCGGAGAAGATCGCGCACGATCGCGATGTCGTCGGGTTCCATCTGACGCTTGATGTCGAGGACCCGCATGGCCTCACCCTACCGTTCGACCCCTGACTAGGGTTCGGGGAATGGCCGCTACGAAACGTCGCCCGAACGGCGCGGCCGATCGCACGGTCGAAGTGGCACGTCGTCTCGAGGGCCTCTATCCCGAAGCGATCTGCGAACTCGAACACCGCAACGCCTACGAATTGTTGGCGGCAACGATTCTCTCGGCGCAATGCACCGATGCGCGCGTCAACATGGTGACTCCGTCGTTGTTCGCGAAGTACCCGTCGCCGTACGACCTGGCCGTGGCCGAACCGGGCGACGTCGAAAAGATCATTCGGTCGACCGGCTTTTATCAGAACAAGACGAAGAGCCTGATCGGTATGGCTCAGGCGCTCGTCGAACGTTTCGACGGCGAGGTCCCGCACGATCTCGACGACCTGGTCACGATTCCCGGTGTCGGCCGCAAGACCGGCAACGTGGTTCGCAGTGTGGTGTTCGACCTTCCCGGTCTTCCGGTCGACACGCACGTGGGTCGTCTCTCCCGACGCCTCGGACTCACGCGGCAGGACGATCCGGTGAAAGTGGAACTCGAACTCAACCGTTACTTGCCGGGCGAGGAGTGGGGTTCTTTCAGCCTGCGACTGATCTTGCACGGTCGTCGCGTGTGCGACGCCCGCAAGCCGAGATGCGACGAGTGCACACTGGCCGACATCTGTCCGTCGGCGGGCAAGGCTCGCTGACCCGCGCGCCGTTCGGCCGTGATCAGCCGGCGATGCGGCTGGCACGCACCAGGGCACGGTGAGCCGAACGAAGTGCTCGTTCAGCCTCGTGAATGGCCGACATGAGGTCTTCGAGGTTCTCGCCCAAGTTGGCCGAACCCAGTTCGCGTACACGATCGAAGTAGCGGTCGGTTCCCTCGGCCATCACGGCGAGTTCGGCGGCAATGGTGGAGAGTTCACGATGGGTCACGCGACCACGCTAGGTCCCGGTACTGCGAACTCACTTCGACCCGTTCGGCCTGGTCGGTAGCCTCATGGCGTGACGCGCCTCCCCGTTCGCGACGACTTGAAGGCCCTCGAGGGCTATCACTCGCCGCAGGTCGACGTCCGGGTGCGCCTCAACACCAACGAAGCTCCGGTCGGCCCGCCCGCCGAGTTCGAACACGCACTGGCGCGCGCCGTGTCTGACGTGGACTGGAATCGCTATCCCGATCGGGCCGCCACCGATCTTCGGCGCGCCATCGCGGGGCTCCACGGTGTCGACCCCGCGACGGTGTTCGTGGCCAACGGCAGCAACGAGGTCCTCCAGACGATCCTTCTCACGTTTGCCGGCCCCGGGCGCACCGTGGCCACGTTCGAGCCCACGTATCAACTGCACGCCCACATCGCGCGCATCTCTGGCGCCACGGTGGTCGAGGGTGAGCGGGCCGCCGACTTCTCGCTCGATCTCGGCGAAGTCCGTCGCGTACTGACCGCTCACGAACCGCAGATCACGTTTCTGTGTTCGCCCAACAATCCGACCGGTGGCGTCGACACCGAAGCAACAATTCGCGAGGTGGTGTCGCTGGCGCCCGGCCTCGTGGTGGTCGACGAGGCGTACGGTCAGTTCGCGCCCTGGAGCGCGGTCGAACTCGTGTCCGACGATTCGTCGGTGATCGTCGTGCGCACGTTCAGCAAGACCTGGAGCATGGCGGCGGCCCGACTCGGCTACGCCATAGCGCCGTCATGGGTCGTGAGCGAACTCGACAAGGTGGTCCTGCCGTATCACCTCGACGCGGTGAAGCAGGCGGCTGGCGTCATCGCCCTTCAATTCGTCGATCAGATGAACGAACGAGTTCGAGCCATCGTCGCCGAGCGTGAACGCGTCGTATCAGCTTTGCAGCGGCTCGACGTCGATGTGTTCCCGAGTGGGGCCAACTTCGTCCTGTTCCGCCCCCGTGGTCGAGCTGGACGAGCCGTGTGGCAAGGCTTGCTCGATCGCAGTGTTCTCATTCGTGACTGCTCGGGTTGGCCGCGCTTGGCCGACTGCCTGCGCATCACCATCGGCACACCTGAAGAGAATTCGCTGTTCATCGCCGCCCTCACGGAGGTCCTGTCATGAGTGCAAAGCGCTCCGCCACCCGCACCCGCACCACGGCCGAGACGTCGATCGAGTTGAGTATCGACCTCGACGGTCGCGGGACCACGACGGTCGACACCGGCATCCCGTTCTACGACCACATGCTCTCGCAGGTGGGCAAGCACGGTGGTTTCGATCTCACCATCGCGGCCCGCGGCGACCTCCACATCGACACACATCACACGGTCGAAGACGTCGCCATCGCGCTCGGTGAGGCTTTTCGTGAAGCGCTGGGCGACAAAGCCGGCGTCCGGCGCTTCGCCAGCGGTTTGTATCCGCTCGACGAAGCGCTGTGCGAGATCGCGCTCGATCTGTCGGGTCGACCCTTCGTCGTCTGGAACGTTCCGATGCCCGACAGCCTTCCGCTCGGCACGCCGCCGTTCGATCCGCAGTTGGCCGAACACGCCGTGTCGTCGTTCGCGACTGCTGCTGGCATCACCCTGCACGTCACACTCAAGCGCGGGCGCAACGTTCACCATGTGATCGAGTGCATCTTCAAGGGCCTCGGCCGGAGTCTGCGCGATGCGGTGCGTCTCGAAGGGGGAGGAGTTCCCTCCACCAAGGGAGTCCTGTGAGCGGTCCGTCGATCGCGGTCCTCGATTACGGCATCGGCAACCTCCGTTCGGCCGAGAAGGCACTGCAACGAGTCGGCGGCGACGCACGTCTCACTACTCGTGCAGCCGACGTTCGTTCGGCCGACGCCGTGGTCCTTCCTGGTGTCGGCGCGTTCGGGGCGTGCATGAACGCGTTGAACTCCTCGGGGCTGGCCAGCGCGGTTCGTGACGCGGTCGAATCGAGCCGACCGTTCCTCGGTATCTGTGTCGGCATGCAGATGCTCTTCACGTCGAGTGATGAAGATCCGGAAGCAACTGGTCTCGGCATCGTTCCCGGTCGCGTGCAGTGGATCCCGGTCGGGGTGAAGCGTCCGCAGATGCAGTGGAATCGCGTGAACGTTCGACTGTCGGACGATCCGATGTTCGCCGGAGTCGAATGGTCGAACGAGCCGTGGGTCTACTTCGTCCACTCGTTGCACGGCGTCCCCGATGACCCCGACGTGATCGCGGCCACCTGCGAATACGGCGGGACTCTCAACGCGGCATTTCGCAGTGGCAACGTGTTCGCCACGCAGTTCCATCCCGAGAAGTCGGGCTCAGCCGGTTTGGCTCTGCTGGCCAATTTCGTGGCGGTGGCTCGTGGCCGTTGAGCTGTACCCGGCGATCGACCTGCGTGGCGGTCGGGTCGTGCGGTTGTCGCAAGGTGACTACGCGCGCGAGACAACGTACGGCGACGATCCGGTGCGTGTCGCCGACGAGTTCGCAGCCGCGGGGGCTCCGTGGGTGCACGTCGTCGATCTCGACGCGGCTCGCTCCGGCGACCCGGTGAATCGGCCGATCATCGCCGCGATCGCTTCGTGTTTGACCGGACGGGCCCGGTTGCAGACCGGCGGTGGAGTTCGCTCGGTTGCCGACGCCGAAGCACTGCGGGCGGCCGGAGTCGCGCGAGTGGTCATGGGTTCGGCCGCAGTGGCCGAGCCGGAACTGGTGAACACGGTGGCCGACGTGATCGACGTGGCGGTCGGGCTCGATCACCGAGCCGGTCGGGTGGCCGTTCACGGTTGGACCGAAGACTCGGGAGTCTCGCTCGACGACGCTCTCACGTGGTTTCCGCGAGCGGCCGCTTTCGTCATCACCGACATCGCTCGTGACGGCATGTTGAGCGGCCCGGACATCGACGGCCTCGCCCACGCCATCGCCCACACATCCGTGCCGGTGATCGCGAGTGGGGGAGTCGCATCGCTCGACGACCTGTCGGCCTTGGCGGCTCTGAGCGGACTCGCGGGCATCATCACCGGTCGTGCGATCTACGAGGGTCGGTTCACCGTGACCGATGCGTTGGCCGTGCTCGGGAGCCAGTCATGAAAGTCGCGCGTGTCATTCCCTGTCTCGACGTGACCGCGGGTCGTGTGGTGAAGGGAACCAACTTCGTGAACCTGCGCGACGCGGGAGACCCGGTCGAGTTGGCGGCGCGTTACGACACCGAGGGCGCCGACGAACTCGTGTTCCTCGACATCACCGCGTCGAGCGACGGCCGTGACACCATGGTCGACGTCGTGCGGCGTACGGCCGAGCAGGTGTTCATTCCCTTCACCGTGGGTGGTGGTATTCGCAGCGTCGACGACGCGCGTCGCATGCTGCGGGCCGGGGCCGACAAGGTGAGCGTCAACACGTCGGCAGTGCAGAACCCGCAATTGATCTCCGAGATCGCCGCCGAGTTCGGCGCGCAGTGCGTGGTGTGCGCGATCGACGCCAAGCGCCGCACTGACGGTTCGTTCGAAGTGTTCTTGCATGGTGGTCGCACACCCACCGATATCGACGCGGTCGAGTGGGCGGGTCGGGCGGCTGGCCTCGGTGCTGGGGAGATCCTCCTCACCTCGATGGATCGCGACGGAACCAAGGAAGGATTCGACCTCACTCTCACGCGTCGCGTCAGTGAAGCGGTGGGTGTTCCGGTGATCGCATCGGGCGGGGTCGGAAACCTCCAACACCTGGTCGACGGAGTCACGCGTGGAGGGGCCGATGCCGTCCTGGCCGCGTCCATCTTCCACTTCGGCGAATTCACGGTGGCCGAGGCCAAGTCGGCCATGGCGGCGGCCGGAATCGTCGTGCGCCCGGTGCGCTGAATGATCACCGTCATCGACGGAGGTCTGTCGACGGCGCTGGCCGAACTGGGTGCCGACACGAGCAGCAGTTGGTGGACCGCTGATGCATTGCGCACGTCTCCGCACGTCCTCGAAGCAGCACACCGTTCGTTCGTGGTCGCCGGCGCACGAGTCGTCACATCGGCGAGTTACCAGTGTCCGTCGCACGAACACGATGCCCTGCGGGCGTCGACGGCCATCGCGCGACGGGCCGCTGGTGACGACGCGCGGGTGGCGGCATCCATCGGGCCGTTCGGCGCGTGGCTGGCCGATGGCAGTGAATACAACGGTGCGTACGACGTGTCGCTCGAGGTGGTTCGTTCGCGACACACCGAGCGAATTCGCGTTCTCCTCGACACCGATGTCGATCTCTTCGCCGTCGAAACCCAGCCGCGCGCTGACGAAGCCGAGATGATCGCCGAGATCCTCGTCGATCACGGAGCCCCGCCGGCCTGGTTCTCGTTCGGCTGCCGCGACGGGTCGACCACGTACGGCGGAGACGACGTCGGGAGCGCGGTTCGACGAGTCGCCGAGTACCCGAACCTGGTCGCGGTCGGGGTGAACTGCGCTTCACCCGACGTGGTCGACTCGGTCGTGGCCACGCTCGCTCCACTCGGTCTCCCGGTGATTGCGTATCCGAACCACGGACGAGTGTGGGACGCGTCAACGCGTTCGTGGATGGGCGAAGCATTCGATCTCGCCGACGAATCGCGTCTCCGTCGCTGGGCAATGGCCGGGGTCACGATGGTGGGCGGATGTTGCGGAGTCGGGCCGACCGAACTGGCCCGACTCGCGCGCGTGTGCGCTGCACTCGATTGACGCTCGTCGTGACGGCCGAACGTAGTGTGCGGGTATGAGCACACCCACGTCCCTCGTCCCGAATCCGAAGATGGAATACCGCCGATTGGGCGGCACCGGCCTGCAGGTGTCCGTGCTGTCGTTCGGTTCGTGGGTCACCTTCGACAATCAGCTGAAAGACGACGCTGCTCTGGCTTGTATGCAGGCGGCCTGGGACGCTGGCTGCAACTTCTTCGACAACGCCGAGGCCTACGCCGGCGGTCAGAGCGAAGCGATCATGGGCCGCGTCATTCGCGAACTGGGGTGGAAGCGTCACCATTACGTGCTCTCCACCAAGGTCTTCTGGGGAATCGACGGCCAGATTCCCAATCTCTTCAACACGCTCAATCGCAAGTACTTGCACCACTCGATCGAAGGGTGCCTCGATCGATTGCAGGTCGACTTCGTCGACATCTTGTTCTGTCACCGACCCGATCCGCGCACACCTCTCGAAGAGACCGTGTGGGCCATGAGCGATCTCGTCGACCGTGGCAAGGTTCTCTACTGGGGTACCAGCGAGTGGTCGGCCGACGAGATTCGCGCGGCGTGGGAGATCGCCGAACGGCACCATCTGCACAAGCCGGTCACCGAGCAGCCGCAGTACAACATGCTCGAGCGGCGTCGGGTCGAGACCGAATACAAGCGTCTCTACGAAGACATCGGTCTCGGAACCACCATCTGGAGTCCATTGGCGTCTGGTCTGCTCACCGGGAAGTACCTCGAAGGGATCCCGGCCGACTCGCGCGGGGCTCTACCCGGATACGGATTCTTGAAGTCGCGTCTCACCGACGAAGCCGCGTTGGGCAAAGTGCGACGCCTCGTGCCGATCGCCGAATCACTCGGCTGCTCGTTGGCTCAGTTGGCGCTGGCTTGGTGCACCAAGTTCCCGGGCGTGTCGACCGTGATCACCGGTGCCAGTCGTCAATCGCAGGTCACCGAGAACTTCGCCGCCCTCGACGTCATTCCGTTGCTCACCGACGAAGTGATGCAGAAAATCGAGGCTGCCCTCACTGCGAAGTGAGCCAGCGGGCCGCGGCCTCGGCCACGGCGCGGGTGCGACCAGCCAGGAAGTGATCGCCGTTCGCGATCGTTTCGATGGTGGCGTTCGTCCACGAACTCACGATCGGCTCGGCCGCCGACGCTGGTGTGAACTGATCGTGTTCGGCGGCCAGCACCAACTTGGGTCGTGGATCACGGGCGGCGAGCACGTCGCTGCGCATGGCCGTGAGCGGTGGTGCCACCGCGATCCAACCTGCCACACGCGGTTCGATCACGTCGAGAGCAACGATCGACCCGAACGAATAGCCGGCCACCCAGATGTCGTCGTGCAGACCGGAGAGAAAATCGACCGCGGCCGCCACGTCGAGACGTTCGGCTTCGCCACCGTCGTGCTCGCCCGAACTGTTCCCGACTCCTCGGAAGTCGAAGCGCAGACAGTGGAATCCGACCGAGGGCAGTGTCTCGAAGAGAGCGTCGACCACCGGGTTGTAACGATCGCCGCCGTACAACGGGTGGGGGTGGGCGATGGCCACCGCACCCCGCACCGGTTGATCGTTCGCCGCCGTGACGACGTCGGCTTCCAGGTCTTGGTGATCGATCGTGGTGAGAGTCACGGTGCGGTTCGACACGGGAACGACGGTACCGTGACCGTCGTGGCCAAGGATCAGGTCGAGGACGACAAGCTCCCCATCAAGATGCTCAACGACCGCCTTCTGGTTCGGATCCCCGACAAAGAAGGGGAGCGGCGCAGCACTGGTGGCATCCTCATCCCGGCCACCGCACAGTTGTCGAAGCGACTCGTGTGGGCCGAGGTCGTGGCCCTCGGACAGAACGTCCGGAGCGCTGAAGTGGGCGACCGGGTGCTCTTCAGTCCCGAAGACCGCTACGAGGTCGAGGTTCAGGGCGCCGACTACATCATGTTGCGCGAACGCGACTTGCACGCCGTGGCGGCCAGTCGAATCGAGTCGCACACCGGCCTGTACCTCTGAGAGGCTGAGCCGATGATTCGCGCGACCGCCGAACAACTGGCTGCCGTCAAGTACGACGCCAACGGTCTCGTCCCGGCCATTGCCCAGGACGTGAGCACCGGTGAGGTGCTCATGATGGCGTGGATGAACTCCGAGAGCCTCGCTCTCACTTTTGCCGAGGGCCGAATGGTGTACTGGAGTCGTAGTCGCCGCGAGTTGTGGCGCAAGGGTGACACCAGCGGTGATCGACAGTTCGTACGCGAGGCGTACTACGACTGTGATGGCGACACTCTTCTCTTCAAGGTCGAACAGGAAGGAAAGGGCGCCTGCCACACCGGCGCGCGCACGTGTTTCTTCTCGGTGTTCGGCGAGCAGTGAGCGAACTCGCGGTTCACCCCACGCGCGAGGAGTTCCGCTCGCTCGCCGCGTCGCACACCGTCGTCCCGGTCTGGGTCGAGATCTTGGCCGACCTCGAAACGCCTGTTGCGGCCTTCGCCAAATTGGTCGGCACCGATGAGAACGGCTTCTTGCTCGAATCGGTCGAACACGGCGAACGCTGGAGTCGCTTCTCGTTCGTCGGTCGTCGCCCGCGCGCAACGCTGACGTCGTTCGGCTCTCGCGTGGAAGTGAGCGGTGAAGTGCCCGCTTCGGTGCCGCGTGACCGCGGCATGCTGGCCGCCCTCGACGAGCTCTTGCGGTTGTATCGCAGCCCGGTCATTCCCGATCTGCCGCCTCTGCAAGGCGGCGTCATGGGTTATCTCGGGTACGACATCGTGCGCGAAGTCGAGAATCTGCCCAACGCGCCCACCGACGACCGCGGTTTGCCCGATGCGGTCGTGAGCGTGATCGGTTCGCTGGCCGCGTTCGACCACTGGCGTCAGCGCGTGTATCTCATCGAGAGCGTGCCCGTGATGGGCGTGTCCGATCTCGATGCTGCCTACGACGCCGCGGCGGCGCGAGCGCTCCAGTCGGTTGCCGATCTGGCTCAACCGCTGCCGTACTCACCAGTCGAACCCCCTACGCGCGGCGACGAGTTACCGGCGGCGGTGTCCACCATGGGTGGTGGCCGGTACCAGCAGGCCGTCGAAACGGCCAAGGAGTACATCCGCTCGGGCGACATCTTCCAGGTGGTGCTGTCGCAGCGTTTCGAGATCCAACTCGATGCCGATGCGTACGACGTCTACCGCGTTCTGCGGCAGGTGAACCCCAGCCCGTACATGTATTTCCTGCGTCAACCCGAGGTGACGATCGTGGGCAGTTCACCCGAACCGATGGTTCAACTCATCGGCGACCGGGTGATCAGCCGACCGATCGCCGGTACGCGCAAGCGCGGACAGAACGACGAACACGATCGACGGCTGGCCGCCGAATTGCGCGAGAACCCGAAGGAGGTCGCCGAGCACGTGATGCTGGTCGACTTGGCGCGCAACGACGTCGGCCGGGTGGCCCGCTTCGGAACCGTGAAGGTCGACGAACTGATGACGCTCGAGCGATACAGCCATGTCATGCACCTCACGTCGCAAGTGAGCGGCACACTCGTCGACGGTCGCTCGGCGGTTGACGTTCTGCGTGCCACGCTGCCGGCCGGCACCGTGAGTGGTGCGCCCAAGGTGCGGGCCATGGAGATCATCGACGAACTCGAACCGGTGAAGCGCGGGCCGTACGCGGGCGTGGTCGGTTATTTCGACTTCAGCGGAAACCTCGACACCGCCATCGCGATTCGCACGATGTTCATCGGGCCGAAGGCCGCGTACCTGCAGGCCGGCGCCGGCATCGTGGCCGACAGCGATCCCGACGACGAAGATCTCGAGTGTCGCAACAAGGCGGCGGCACTGCTCGCGGCGGTGCCGGCGGCTCGTCGTATGACTCGCCGTCGCCGCGACGGAGGAACCAGCGCATGATCGTCGTCGACCTTCCTCGGGAAGCCCTTCTCGTCTCCGGCCGTGACGCTGGTTCGTATCTGCATTCGCAGCTGAGCAACGACATCGCGTCGTTGGCCGTTGGCGCGTCTCGCCCGTCGCTCGTTCTCGAACCCACCGGTCGGGTGGTCGCCCTCGTTCGGGTCACCCGCCGCGCCGACACCGAGTTCGTGATCGATCTCGCACCCGGATTCCTCGATGTCGTGACCGCTCGTCTGACCAAGTTCAAGATCCGTGTGCAGGCCGACATCTCGCCCCTCGAGGTTCACGTCGTGGCCGTGCGAGGTGACACGTCCCTCGATGTGGCGTCACTTGCTCCGGGAGGCAGTGATCGCGTGCTCGCACTTCCGGCGTGGTGGAGTGACGGTCGAGCCATCGATCTTCTGTCGACGGCCCCCGTCGACATCACCCGAATCGGAACGCGCGACGATTACGAGTCGACTCGTATCGCCGCGGTTTGGCCGGAGATGGGATCGGAAATCGTCCCGGGCGACACGTTGCCGGCGGCGACCGGCGTCGTGACGGTGGCGGTGAGTTTCTCGAAGGGTTGTTACCCAGGACAAGAACTCGTCGAACGCATGGATAGCCGAGGTTCGACGGCACCGCGCACACTTCGATCGATCTCGGTACCGTCGGGCACCTCGATCGGCGACCCCGTCGTGATCGACGGCGAGAGCGTGGGCACGATCACAACGGTGATCGGCGAACGCGCGTTGGCGTACGTCAAGCGCGACGTCGAGATCTGAACCGAATCACTCGGCCCGAACGAGTCGCTTGACGAGAGCACGGATCTCGGGTCGTTCGCGCACTCGCTGGAATTCCGAGTCGTTCAAGAGAGCCGA
This sequence comes from uncultured Bifidobacterium sp., assembly GCA_964513215.1. GTDB lineage: Bacteria > Actinomycetota > Acidimicrobiia > Acidimicrobiales > Ilumatobacteraceae > Casp-actino8. Next base: position 17,491 of record CAZELU010000017.1, on the reverse strand, counting down.
GAGGAGCAAGGTTTCGTCGGCGTCGTCACGCGCCGCACCATGGGCCGCCACGGTGAGCCATTGCGCGGCGGCATCGTCGTGACCTTCGAGGGCCAAGCAGCCGGCGATGAGCACGGCCAGATTGGTGGATGGATGGGCCCGGAAGCAGTCCGATCCGTACGACGCTCCGTGGGCGTATCGACCGGCTCGCTTCAACGCCCACACCATGGAGTTCTGACTCAGCTCCGGATGGTCACGCTCGGGTTTGGGTAGCGGAACAGGAAGCAGATCGATGAGGGGGTCGAGGAGATCGGGGGTCGCGGCGTGCGGGGGAGCCCACGCCCGTGAACGTCCGGTCGTGTCGGTGAGATCGTCGAGGATGAAGCGCCGCGCACTGGCGTCGTTGCCGGCGGCGAGCGCCCGATGCGCTTCCCACCACGGCGACATCGAGTGTCCGGGTGGCACCAATCCCGGCTGGCCGGTGAACCATGCTTCTTCTTCGGCGGCGGCCACCGCGCGCGCGGCAACAAGCGGGTTGCGCGAAGCGCGCGGACGACTCTGGATCGACAGCAACTGCATCTGGATCACGAGCAAGATGGCCGCGAACGACGAGAGCGGTCGAAGATCCTCTACCACGAGCATGCCCACGAAGATGCCGGCGGTCACGGGAACGCTCAGCCGGACCATGATCGCGCGACCGCGTCCGGGTCGGAACAGATCGACCGCTTCGGCAGCGATGTTGCCACCGTCGAGAGGCATCACCGGGATGAGATTGAACACGCCGATGATTGGTCCGGCCCACCAGATCGCGAGTGAGTACTCGTTGGCGGCGAAGTCGCGGTGATCGAGCGGATTCACGCCGAGAACGAGAAGCGCGGCGAGACCGAGGAGGATCTGGGTGGCCGGACCCGCCAGAGCGATTCCGGCCCGCTCGGCCCGGGTGAGGACGCGCGACGGAGTGAACGACGCGTAGCCGGCGAGAAAATCGAGGGAGATGCGTGCCGTGGCACCGGTTCGACGGGCCGCCACCGCATGACCCAGTTCGTGAGCGATCGTGAAGACTGCGACCGAGCCCGCGAGCCACGTTCCGAGCGGGACTCCGTTCAGGAACACGATCAGCAACAAGAACACGAGAAATCCGGGCCGAATCTGTATCGGAAAGCCCAGGATCTTCATCTCTCGAATGCTAGGTGAGCGGACCCGAACCCTAAACTCGCACCTCGTGCCGTACGTCTACTCCTTCGATCACAAACACCGTCGTCCTCCGATGCAGATGAAAGATCTGCTCGGTGGCAAGGGCGCCAATCTCGCCGAGATGACGAGTGTCCTCAAGCTTCCGGTTCCGGCCGGATTCACGATCTCCACCGACGCGTGTCGCGCGTACATGCACGGCGGGTGGCCGAAGGGTCTCGACGCCGAGATCAAGACGCAAGTCGCCAAACTCGAGAAGGCGATGAAGCGCAAGCTCGGCGACGCCAAAGATCCGCTCCTCGTCAGCGTCCGCTCGGGTGCGAAGTTCTCGATGCCCGGCATGATGGACACCGTCCTCAACCTCGGTCTCAACGATCAGAGTGTGAAGGGTCTCGCCGCCTCCACCAACAACGAGCGTTTCGCGTACGACTCGTATCGCCGATTCATTTCGATGTACGGCCGCATCGTTCTCGGTATCGACGGCTCGCTCTTCGAGCACCCGCTCGAGCACGCCAAGCACACGGCGGGCGTCAAGTCCGACGCCGAACTGTCGCCGGCCGTTCTGAAGACTTTGTGCTCCGAGTACCTCGACGTGGTCAAGCGCGTCACCGGGAAGCCGTTCCCGCAGAAGCCCGACGCTCAGCTCCGCGGCGCGGTGGAAGCGGTGTTCAAGAGCTGGAACGGTGCTCGCGCCATCGCGTACCGCGTGCGCGAGAAGATCTCGCACGATCTCGGCACCGCCGTCAACGTGCAGGCGATGGTGTTCGGCAACCGCGACGACAACTCCGGTACCGGTGTGGGCTTCACCCGTAACGCCGCAACCGGCGACAACCACCCGTACGGCGACTTCCTCGTGAACGCCCAGGGCGAAGACGTCGTGGCCGGTATCCGAAACACCGAAGACCTCGATGCGCTCAAGGCCCAGTTCCCCAAGATTCACAAGGAACTGCTCGCGATCTTCTCCCGTCTCGAAGCGCACTACAAGGACATGTGCGACACCGAATTCACGATCGAGCAGGGCAAGTTGTGGATGCTTCAGACGCGCGTCGGCAAGCGCACCGGAGCGGCCGCCCTCAAGATGGCTGTCGACATGACCAAGGGAACCAAGGGTCCGAAGGGTGTCTGGAAGATCTCCAAGACCGAGGCGATCTCGCGCGTGTCGGCCGAACACCTCGATCAGGTTCTGCACCCGCAGTTCGAAGGCGGCAAGAACAAGGTGATCGCCAAGGGACTCGCGGCGTCACCGGGCGCCGCCGTGGGCAAGGTGTACTTCACCGCTGACGATGCTGCCGATGCCGCCGATCGGGGCGAGAAGGTCGTTCTGGTCCGCAACGAGACCAGCCCCGAAGACGTGCACGGCATGATGGTGTCCCAGGGCATCCTCACCTCTCGTGGTGGACTCGTCAGTCACGCTGCGGTGGTGGCTCGTGGTTGGGGAACGCCGGCCGTGGTGGGTGCCGAAGCCGTCAAGATCGAGGGCAAGCAGTTCACCGTCGGCGATGTGGTGGTTCGCGAAGGCGACATCATCTCTCTCGACGGAACCACCGGCGAAGTGGTCCTCGGCGAAGTGAAGTTGTCGGCCGCCAAGCCACCCAAGGAATTCGACGTCATCCTCAAGTGGGCCGACGAGATCCGCAAGGGCAAGATGGCCGTCCGAGCCAACGCCGACACCGGCGAAGACGCCGAGAACGCGCGCAAGTTGGGCGCCGAGGGAATCGGTCTGTGCCGTACCGAGCACATGTTCCTCGCACCCGATCGCCTGCCGGTGGTTCGCCGCATGATCCTCGCCAACACGCCGGCCGAAGAAGCCGCCGCGCTCGAAGAGTTGCGCCGTGTTCAGAAGCTCGACTTCATCGAGATCCTGAAGGCGATGGACGGCCTGCCCGTCACCGTGCGTCTGCTCGATCCGCCGTTGCACGAATTCCTCCCGCGCGTCGACGAACTCGAGATCAAGCGGGCCGAGCACGGTTTGTCGCCCGAAGAGGAGCGTTTGCTCTCGGTCGCCAAGGAGTGGGCCGAGTTCAACCCGATGCTCGGAACACGCGGTGTTCGTCTGGGTGTGGTGAAGCCGGGCCTCTACGCCATGCAGGTGCGCGCTCTCCTCGAGGCCGCTGCCGAGCGCGCGGCCAAGGGTGGCAAGCCCATCGTCGAAGTGATGATCCCGCTCACCGTCACGCGCGAAGAGCTCGCACTCGCTCGTTCGTGGGTGGTCGAGGGCATCGCCGAAGCCACCAAGAAGCAGGCGAAGAAGCCCAAAGTTTCGATCGGAACCATGATCGAGACTCCGCGAGCCGCGTTGCGCGCCGACGAGTTGTCCGAAGAAGCCGACTTCTTCAGTTTCGGCACCAACGACCTCACTCAGATGACGTTCGGCTTCAGCCGCGACGACGTGGAGAGCCGCATGATGCCGGCCTACCTCGAAGGTGGTCTGCTGAAGCGCAACCCGTTCGAGACCATCGACCAGAACGGTGTGGGCGAGTTGGTTCGCATCGCTGCCGAGCGCGGCCGCAAGGCCAAGCCCGGTATCAAGCTCGGTGTCTGCGGCGAACACGGTGGCGACCCCGAGTCGATCGATCTCTTCTACCGAGTGGGTCTCGACTACGTGTCGTGCTCGCCGTTCCGCGTTCCGATCGCCCGTCTTTCGGCGGCACAGGCCGTCATCGCCGCCCAGGGTGGTAAGAAGTCGGAAACCAAGTGAGCGTCACCCTCGGGTGACAGGAAGAAGAGCCATGCAGATCCAGCCTCGTCTAGGCCCGGCCTTCGCCGTCGCTCGCATCAACCTCGAAGCCAACGAGACCGTTCGTGTGGAAAGTGGCGCCATGATGGCCATGTCGGCCGGTGTCACGCTGCAGTCGAAGGCCGAAGGCGGAGTGATGAAGAGCCTGAAGCGAGCCGCCCTCGGCGGTGAGAGCTTCTTCGTGAGTTCGTACACCGCACCGGCTCAGGGCGGCTTCGTCGACGTGGCCGCGCGTCTGGCCGGTGACATCGTCGTCATGAACGTCACGCCGGCCTCACCTCTCTTCATCTCCAAGGGTTCGTGGTTGGCCAACGATCCGGGTGTCGAGATCAACACGCAGTGGGGTGGCTTCAAGAACCTCTTCGGTTCGGAGGGCGGCTTCATCCTGCGCGCCGAGGGTACGGGTCCCGTGGTGTTCTCGTGTTACGGGGCGCTCGAGGAATGGAACCTCGCCGCCGGTGAGACCATCTCGGTCGACACCGGACACATGGTCGCGTACGAAGGTTCGGTGACGATGAACATTCGTCAGGCGACCGGCGGACTCGTTCAGACTTTCAAGAGCGGCGAAGGGCTCATCTTCGACTTCACCGGACCGGGCAAGGTCTGGACGCAGACGCGCAACCCCAACGAGTTCCTCGGCTGGATCCAGGCCGCGATCGGGCCGTCGAGCGGGAACAGCGGAGGTATCGGCGGCCTCTTCACGCGCAGTTGAGTTCGGTGTCGGTCTCGCTGTCGCACGCACTCGTGCGCTCGGAGTCGACGAAGTCGAACTTCGTCGATCTTTCGGTCCCGGGCTGGGCCTGGATCGCTCTCATCGTCTTCATCGCCATCCTGCTGGCCGTCGACATCCTGGTGATTCACCGCAACGCGCACGAGGTGCACATCCGCGAGGCGGCGATCGAGAGCACGGTGTGGATCTCGCTCGGCGTGGCGTTCACCGCGGTGATCGCCATCGCCTTCGGGGCATCGGCCTCGGGTGAGTACATCAGCGGCTATCTCATCGAGAAGAGCCTGAGTGTCGACAACGTCTTCGTCTGGGCGCTCATCCTCAGCTACTTCAAGATCCCGCCCAAGTTCCAGCACCGCGTCCTCTTCTGGGGAATCTTCGGCGCCTTGGCGATGCGAGCCATCTTCATCTTCGCCGGGGTCGCCCTCATCGAGAAGTTCGACTGGGTCCTCTACGTGTTCGGCGGCTTCCTGTTGTTCACCGCCATCAAACTGGTGGTCGAGGACGAGGAAGAGATCGATCCGGCTTCCGGTCGTTTCTACAAACTGATCAACAAAGTCGTTCACACGTCGCCCAACTTCGATGGTCAGAAGTTGTTCACCCGCGAGAACGGCCGGCGGGTCGCCACACCACTCTTCGCGGTCCTTCTGCTCATCGAGTTCACCGATGTGCTCTTCGCGGTCGATTCGGTGCCAGCGGTTCTGGCGGTGAGCCGCGAGCAGTTCATCGTCTTCTCGTCGAACGCCTTCGCCATTCTCGGTCTGCGCGCGCTCTACTTCTTGTTGGCCGACGCGCACGCGCGCTTCAGCTACCTGAAGGAGGGTCTGGCGATCATCCTCGCGTTCGTCGGCGTGAAGATGCTCATCCACGGCTGGTATCACATCCCCACGTGGCTGTCGCTCGTGGTGATCGCCATCGTGATCGCGGCAGCCATCGGTTTCTCGCTCAAGGCCGACCGCGTGCCGGCACCTCACCACGAGAATCCGCCTCCCTTCGACGAGCGTTAGCCTTCGCCCATGGCGATCGTCGAGGACGACATCGAGAGGGTGCGGGCAGCCACGTCCATCGTCGAGGTCGTCCAGCAATCCGTCGCCTTGCGTCGAGTCGGTCGCAACTGGGTGGGCCTGTGTCCGTTCCACGCCGAGAAGAGCGGATCGTTCAACGTTCGCGAAGACACGGGTCGGTACAAGTGCTTCGGCTGTCAAGCGGCCGGTGACGTGTTCAAGTTCGTGCAGGAGATCGACCACGTCGACTTCGTTCAAGCGGTCGAGAAATTGGCGGCGCGTTCCGGAATCACCCTGCAGTACACCTCGGGTGGCGAGGGCAAGGATCGGCAGCGTCGCAAGAAGTTGGTGGAAGCCCTGGATGTCGCGGTCGAGTGGTACCACCAGCGGCTGCTCACGGCGCCGGACGCCCGTGCGGCTCGCGATTATCTGCGCCAGCGCGGTCTGTCGGGTGACGTGGCCCGCCAGTTCCGCCTCGGTTGGGCCCCGGACGACTGGGATCAGCTGAGTTCGCACCTGCGCAAGGAAGGATTCCCCGCCGACGTTCTCAACGACACCGGTTTGGCCTTCGCCAATCGGACCGGCCGACTGCAAGACGCGTTTCGGGCTCGTGTGATGTTCCCCATCTTCACCGACACCGGTGAGGCAGTCGCCTTTGGTGGACGCATTCTTCCCGGGAGCACCGATCCGGCGAAGTACAAGAACTCACCCGAGACCAAGGTGTACTTCAAGTCGAAGACTCTCTACGGCCTCAACTGGGCCAAGGCCGACGTGGTGAAGCACGACCAAGTCGTGGTGTGCGAGGGCTACACCGACGTGATCGGCTTCCATCGTTCAGGAGTCACCCGAGCAGTAGCCACCTGCGGCACTGCCCTGACCGAAGAGCACGTGCGCATCCTCAAGAGGTTCGCCAGTCGAGTGGTGCTGGCGTTCGACGCCGACGCCGCTGGTCAAGGGGCGGCCGAGAAGTTCTACGAATGGGAGAAGAAGTACCAGGTCCAGGTGTCGGTGGCGCGCTTTCCCGACGGCAAGGATCCGGGCGATCTCGCACTCACCGATCCCGACTCGCTGGCAGTGGCCGTCGACGAAGCCATGCCGTTCCTCGGCTTCCGAGTCAGTCGTGTGGTGGCGAGTGCTCCGTTGCGAAGCCCCGAAGACCGCGCCCGGGTCGCGTCGCGCGCGCTGGCTGTCATCAACGAGCACCCCGACGTGAACGTGCGCAAGCTCTATGCCGGCGAAGTCGCGGCGCGGGTGGGGTTGCCGGTGGCCGACTTGGCGCGACAAGCCGAGACGCGTCGTGTGGTCGCGGTGTCCGACGAGCCGACGAGTCAGCCCGTGGTCGCGCCGGTTCCCGAGTTCAACGCCGAGTTCGCCGCCATTTCGCTGTTGTTGCAGCAGTGGGACGACATCGCGCCGTGGTTGATCGCCGACCTGTTCGCGTCCGACGTGGCGCGTCGCGCCTTCGAAGTGCTCGGCCAGGCGTCCGAGGCCGACTCGGGCATTCTCATCAACAACGCCATGGATCTCGCCGATCCGGAGGTTCGCGAACTCCTCGAGCGGGCGGCCGTCGCCGACATCGACGTCACCCCCGCCTTGGTCGCCTTCGATCTCATCGCCGTTGCAGTGCGCCGCACTCTCGCTCAGCGCACCCGGCTCACTGACCCCGACGAGATCCGTGCCGACCGCGACGCTCGGCAGAAACTCGAGGAAATCGACTCCGAACGCACCGCTCAGGGGGCCGCCGACGAATTGCTACGGTGGCTCGTGGATCGCTCGCGCTGACGAGCGTTCCGCCAAGGGGGGTTGGCGGTGGGCGGTACGAGCGATGGCGTGAGCGGAATACTCCCGCCGCCCGTGCGCGGCATCGCATTGTCCGACTGGCGCGAGCTGATCGATCACGGCCGTCGGCGCGGTCGTCTGCTCGCCGAAGAGATCGTCGACGTTCTCCATGATGTCGAACTCAGCGCTGAGTCGATCGACGCGGTACGCCGCGCGATCGAAGATCACGGAGTCGCAGTCGAGCAGTCCTTCGATCTGGACGAGAGCGGCGAACTCCGTCGTCCACTCATCGAGTCGGGCCACGAGCCGTCGGTTCTCGCGAGAAGCCGGCGGACGAACCGAACCGCGAGCGTCGACGGCCCCGATCACGACGCCGTACGT
>CAZELU010000017.1:0-9593 GCA_964513215.1 uncultured Bifidobacterium sp. | reverse complement strand
GCGGTGGAGAAATTCGACCATTCGCGGGGTTTCAAGTTCTCCACCTACGCCACGTGGTGGATCCGCCAGTCGATCTCCCGCGCCGTGGCCGAGGAGAGTCGGAACATCAGGTTGCCGGCGCACACGGTCGAGCACATCCAACGCATTCAGCGCAGCCAACGCGACCTCATGCAGAAGCTCCAGCGCGAACCGACGATCGCCGAGATCGCGACCGCGCTCGGTGACGACATCGATCGGGTGGCCGAGTTGATGCACCTCGCATCCGACACGACCAGTCTCGATCAGCCGGCGAGAGACGACACCGACCTGACGGTGGGAGACAACGTGGCCGCCGATGCATCGTCCGACCCCACCGGCTCGATCGAGCGCGACGTACTCCGTGAAGCGGTGCGCCTGGCCCTGTGCGACCTGCCCGAGCGCGAGCAAGAAGTGATGCGTATGCGATTCGGCATCGATGGCGACGAAGGGGCGACTCTCGAAGAGGTCGGCCAGGCGTTCAACATCACGCGCGAACGGGTCCGCCAGATCGAGGTACGCACGCTCACCCGTCTGCGCCACATGGCCGGAGGCCGCGCACTACGAGATTTCGTCCAGGGCTGACTCGCGACCCGTCGGTAGCCTGACCCCATGGCCGAATCGCGTCGGTACGTGGTGCGCACCTTCGGGTGCCAGATGAACGAGCACGACTCCGAACGCATCGCCGGGCTGCTCGAATCCGACGGAATGGCACCGGTCGAATCCGACGACGACGCCGACGTGATCGTTCTCAACACCTGCTGCATCCGTGAGAACGCCGACAACAAGTTGTACGGCCAACTCGGATGGCTGCGGCAGTGGAAGGACCAGAAGCCCGATCGGCAGATCGTGGTGTCGGGCTGCCTCGCTCAGAAGGACCGCGACATCGTGCGTGACCGGGCCCCGTGGGTCGACGTGGTTCTCGGAACCCACAACGTGCACCGAGCCGCCGAACTCGTTCAGACGGCACGTACGTCGGGGCCGCTCACCGAGATCTTCGACGCGGCCGTCATCGATGATCACGCTCTCTTTCCGTCGGCGCTTCCGGCCAAGCGAACCACTTCGTACGACGCGTGGGTCACCATTCAGATCGGCTGCGACAACTCGTGTGCCTTCTGCATCGTTCCGGCCGTGCGCGGTGCCGAGATCAGTCGACCCTTCGACGATGTGGTCGCCGAGGTCGAGTCGCTGGCGAATCAGGGTGTCACCGAGGTGACCCTGCTCGGACAGAACGTCAACAGTTATGGGCGCGATCTGCAGCTGGCTCGCCGTCGTGAGGGCCTCGATGCGTCGGTGCGCCCGATGTTCGGCGATCTATTGCGAGCCGTTGGCCTCGTGCCAGGGATCCGACGGGTGCGCTTCACCAGCCCGCACCCCAAGGACATGCGCTCGGAGACTTTTGCCGCCATGGCCGACACCGCGGCCGTGTGCGAACACCTCCACTATCCGCTGCAGTCGGGCAGCGATCGTGTACTCGCGCTGATGCATCGTGGCTACACAGCCGATCGGTATCTGTCTCGTCTGTCGGAGGCACGGGCCGCGGTAGCCGACTTGGCCGTGAGTACCGACATCATCGTCGGCTTCCCGGGCGAGACCGATGACGACTTCGAACGCACGCTCGAGGTGGCGGCGGCGGCCGACTACGACTACGCCTACACCTTCATTTTCTCGCCCCGCGAAGGGACCGAAGCGGCCACTATGGTCGATCACTTCGTGGCGCCCGACGTGATCGCCGAGCGTTTCGCGCGTCTACGGGTGGTGGTCGAACATTCGGCGATCCTGAAGCATCAGGCGCGCGTCGGTCGCGTCGAAGAAGTCCTGATCGAAGGCCCGTCCAAGAAGGATCCTTCGCTCGTGTCGGCGCGCACGCGGCAGAACAAACTCGTGCACTTCCAGCCAACGGTTCCGGTCCGCACTGGCTCGTACGCGCTGGTGGAGATCACCGGAGCCGCACCGCATCACCTGCGTGGTGAGTTCCGCGAACTCATCAGCGAGCCGCAGCACAAGGTGCGTATTCCCGTCGCCTCGTCGTGAGGACCATCGCCCTGCTCGGGCCGACGGCGAGCGGTAAGTCGGCGGTGGCTCTCGCGTTGGCCGAGCGAAATCCGTCGCTCGAAATCGTGTCGATCGATGCCATGCAGGTCTACCGTGGCCTCGACATCGGCACGGCCAAACCGTCGACTGACGAGCAGGCCCGTGTGCGTCACCACCTGATCGACATCGTCGATCCGAGTGAGGAGTTCACCGTGGCTCGCTTCCAGCGCGAGTACCGCTCGGTGCGCGCCGACATTGCGTCTCGGGGTCGTCACGCGATGCTGGTGGGAGGGACCGGTTTGTATGCGCGAGCAGCCATCGACGAACTCGAGATTCCCGGTCAGTGGCCGGACGTTCGCGCGCGACTCGAACGCGAAGTCGAAGACGTCGGCGCTCCGACTCTTCATCAGCGTTTGGCGAACCTCGATCCGATTGCGGCCACCAAGATGGAGCCCACCAACGCCCGACGTGTGGTGCGTGCACTCGAAGTGATCGAGGGCAGTGGTCGTGCATTTTCGTCGTTCGGACCCGGAGTCGACACGTACCCCGACTCCGACGTGATCCAGATCGCCCTGCGGTGGTCGCGCGACGTGCTGTCGCGGCGCATCGAAGAGCGGGTGGACGCGATGTTGGCGGCCGGGTGGCTGGAGGAAGTGAGGGCGCTCGAATCGGTACCGAAGTCGCGTACCGCTGCAGCCGCCCTCGGCTACGAAGAGCTCCGCCGTCATCTGTCGGGCGAATGGTCGCTCGAACGGGCGCGAGAGGAGATCGTCATCCGCACCCGTCAGTTCGCTGTTCGTCAGGAGCGCTGGTTCCGCCGTGATCCGCGCGTCCAGTGGATCGACATCCAATCCGATCCGGTGGGCGAATGCGTGACTCTCGTCGAGTCGTGGCTGACCTAACCTGGCCCAGTCATGTCAGCTGCCCAGCACGTCGTTCTCACCAAGCATCACGGGTTGGGTAACGACTTCTTGGTGTACGACACGGTTCAGGACGCACGCGTGAGCGACTGGGCGGCTGAAGCACGTCGCTGGTGCGACCGTCGTGTCGGCGTCGGTGCTGACGGACTCCTTCTGCTCGATCGCCAGTCGTCTCGTCATGTGGGCATGACGCTCTACAACGCCGATGGCAGCCGGGCCGAGATGAGTGGTAACGGCATTCGCTGCCTCGTTCAGGCGGCTCATCTCGCCGACTCCTCGTCGCCGGGTGATCCGGGCAGTGGCTCGATCGATTACGTGGTCGACACCGATGCCGGTCGCCGGACGGTGTCGCTGGTCGCTCAGGTCGATCCGCTCACGGTGATGGCGAGCGTCGACATGGGCGAAGTCTCCGATCTGCCCGAACCGCACGGGTGGGCGTCGCTCGAGTGCCATCCCGATCGACCCGTTCGTCACGTGTCGCTCGGCAATCCGCACTCGGTCGTTGGCGTCGACGACGTGCATTCTGTCGACCTCGGGCGACTGGGTTCGCTCGTGCCGCAAGTGAATCTGGAGATCATCGAACCCGGACCCGAGCAGAACGCCATCACGATGCGCGTGCACGAACGCGGAGCTGGCATCACCATGGCGTGCGGAACCGGTGCGTGTGCGGCCGCCGAAGCCGCTCGAGCATGGGGGCTCGTTCCGGCCTCGAGTTCCGAGGTGATCGTGCACATGGACGGTGGTGACGCGCGCGTGCGCGTCGACGGACGGCGAGTCGTGCTGATCGGGCCGAGCACCTTCGTCGGTTCGGTCACGGTGCCTCTGTGAGCAACACTCCGTACGGTGAGGCGCTCGGTCAGACGCTGATCGAACGCTCGTTCCGCGAAAAGATCGTGATGGTCGGTGTCACCCTCGATGGTCACACCGACGACGAAACCGACGCCAGCCTCGACGAACTCGAGTTGCTCATCGACACCGCCGGAGCCGATGCGGTGGCGCGAATCACCCAACGCCGCGACACACCCGACCACACGTGGTACCTGGGTAAAGGAAAGGTCGAAGAGCTCAAGGAACTCTGTCTGGCGGTCGATGCCGACACCGTGGTGTTCGACAACGAACTCGCGCCGGCACAGCAGTACAACCTCGAGAAACTGCTCGGCCGCACCGCGATCGATCGCACCGCGGTGATCCTCGACATCTTCGCCCAGAACGCCAGCACGCTCGAGGGCAAGGCCCAAGTCGAGCTGGCCCTGCTTCGGTATCGGCTGCCGCGTCTTCGTCGCGGCGCGACCGCCAAGCTGTCGCAGCAGCGCGGTGGAGTCGGATCTCGGTTCGGTAGTGGTGAGACCAAACTCGAAGTCGACCGGAGGCGAATTCAGAAGCGCATCGCCCGACTCGAGGAAGAACTACGTGAACTCGGTCGTACCCGAGAACTGCAGCGCAAAGGCCGATCGCGCAGTGGTCTGGCCAACGTGACGATCGTCGGATACACCAACGCCGGTAAGTCCACGTTGCTCAATCGCCTCACCGCCGCAGGTGTGCTGGCCGAGAACCGACTGTTCGCCACCCTCGACCCCACCACGCGACGTCTCAACCTGCCCGGTGGTGAACCGGTTCTGCTCACCGACACCGTGGGGTTCGTGCGCCGCCTGCCGCACGGTCTGGTGGAGGCGTTCAAGAGCACGCTCGAGGTCGCGAGCCAGGCCGACTATCTGGTTCACGTGGTCGACGGTTCGTCGCCCGATCCCGAGGGTGAGATCGAAGCCGTGCGCACCGTGTTGCGCGAAATCGACGCCGACCGCGTCCCCGAACTGTTGGTCTTCAACAAGCAGGACCGCGATCCCGATCAAGTGGCGCAACTCGTCGAATCCCATCCGGGCTCGGTGGGTGTGAGCGCGCTGATGGACTGGGGAATGGACACCTTCTTGCGCACTCTGGCCGATCGTCTGCGTGCGTTGTCGCAAGTGTTCGAACTGCTGGTTCCCTACGATCGTGGTGACGTGCTGGCATCCATTCATCGAGAGGGTGAAGTGGTGTCGATCACGGCCGAAGAGACCGGAACCCGAGTTCGCGCTCGTCTGGCCGACGCATCGATCGGCCGTTTGTCGCCGTTCATCGTCGACGGGCAACATGGTTCCATGAGCGAGGAAGTGTGATGACCGGATTCGTTCCGCCCCCGTATCCCTACGACCGCCTCGATGCTTTCAAGCCCGCTGCGAACGCCCTCGATGGTGGTGTGGTCGATCTGTCGATCGGAACACCGTGTGATGCGCCGCCGGCCTCGGTGATCGCGGCTCTCGCGTCCAGCAACGCCGAGCGTGGCTATCCCGCATCGATCGGAACAGCTCCTCTACGTACTGCGTTCGCCGAATGGATGCAGCGCCGATTCGACGTGTCGGTGCCGGTGGCGCAGATCGCGGCCTGTGTGGGCTCGAAGGAGTTCGTGGCCACGTTGCCGCAGTGGCTCAAGCTGCGCACCCCCGAGCGCGACACGATCTTGTATCCGGCCATCTCGTATCCCACGTACGAAATGGGAGCCACGCTGGCCAACTGCCGCGCGGTGTCGGTTCCCGTCGATGCCGATGGCCGGCTTCGCCTCGACACGATCACCGAGGCCGATGCGGCGCGCGCGTTGGCGTTGTGGGTCAACAGTCCATCGAACCCGAGCGGACAGCTCGACGACCTGGGTGCCGCGGCCGCGTGGGGTCGCCGTCACGGCGTGCCGGTCGTGAGCGACGAGTGTTACGCCGAGTTCACGTGGGACGGCCCGGCGCAATCGATCCTGCAGCACGGAACCGATGGTGTGATCGCACTTCACTCGTTGTCGAAGCGTTCGAACCTGGCTGGATTGCGCGTCGGTGCGTACGCGGGCGACGCCGAACTCGTGCACTACCTCGGTGAGGTGCGCAAGCACGTGGGCATGATGGTGCCCGGTCCGGCCCAAGCCGCCGCCGCGGTCGCATTGGCCGACGACGATCATGTCGCCGAACAGCGTCGCGTGTACCGCCGGCGCCTCGAACTCATGGCCGAGGTTCTCGGCTCGTGGCAGTGGTCGGGCGGACGGGTGGAGATCGACCTACCCGCTGGCGGCTTCTACCTCTGGTACGAGGTGGGTGATGCGTGGGCGTACGCCGAAGAACTCGCACGGGTCGGTGGCGCACTGGTGAGTCCGGGAGAGTTCTACGGAACTCGATCCGATTCGTTCGTGCGGGTGGCGGTGGTACAGCCCGACGATCGCATCGAACTCGTGGCACGACGACTTCGAGGTCGCTGATGGCCCGCTGGAAGGCGTCCACGCGCTTGTGGGTGCTCGGAGCAGTCCTCACCACGGCCGGGTTCGGGTCGGCGGTCGCAAGCATTCTGCGCGATCAGACCGTGGTGGAAGATTTCGTGCGCATGCCGGCGTCGTGTGCGACCACAGTACGCGTGGCCAACGACGGCGAGTTCGTCATCTACTACGAGAACAAAGGCATCGTCGGTGAAGTGGGTGGCTGCTCGAACGACGAACGGACGTATGACAACGAATCGTTCGATGACGCCGACGATCCGGGCGAGATCACGTTGCGCATCACCGACGACGCAGGGGAGTCGGTGACTCCGGCGATGGTGATGGGCGAGCGAGCCGAGTATCGAACGCCCGACTACGAAGGCACAGCGATCTTCACGGTACCCCTCGAGGCTGGACGCGAGTACACGTTCGACGTGCAGGCCGACGAACGCTCGACCGTGGTGAGTCTGGGTCGTGAAGTGAACACCACATCGAGTGTTCTGTTGCTCACCGGCGTGGGATTGATCGTGGTGGGTGCGCCGCTTCTGGCGATCGGATCGGTGAAAGCGGCCCGCCAACGGCGTCGCCGTCGCGGGGTGATCGACTGGAGTGCGCCGTCGCTGGCGGATCGTGCGCCTACAGGCGGCGCAGAACCGTGACCACCTTGCCGTAGACGCGCACGTCGTCGGCATCGAAGGTCATGGGCGACAAACGCGCGTTGGCCGGTTCGAGAACGATCTGAGCGCCGCGGCGCTTGAACGTCTTGACCGTCGCTTCGTCGCCGGGAATTCCGGCCACGACGATGTCACCGTTGTCGGCCACGTTCTGCTGACGAGCGACCACGAAGTCGCCGTCGAGAATGCCGGCCTCGATCATCGACTCACCGCGGACACGAAGCATGAACAGTTCGCCGTCGCCGGTGAAATCGGCCGGGAGAGGGAGGAGCTCTTCGACGTTCTGCTGGGCCAGCACATCGGTGCCGGCGGCGACGTCGCCGACCAGCGGCACGTGATGCACGCGGGCCCGGGCGATGATGGCGCCCGAGTTGCGGTCCCAGTTGACCTTGATGGCACGGGGGAGGTTGGGGTCACGCTCGAGGTAGCCCAGGCGCTGCAGCGTGGACAAGTGGTTGTGCACCGTGGAGGGGGAGGTGAGGCCCACGGCCTCGCCGATCTCGCGGACCGAGGGCGGATAGCCCCGCTCGGTCATGCTCGCCTCGATGCACTCGAGGATGCCGCGCTGTCGGTCGGTGAGGGTCTGTTCGCTCATGGGCAGCATCGTACGGATGTTCGCCCTGGCAGTCAAACATTTGTTCGGTCGAGGGTTGACACCGAACAGGTGTTCTCATAGCCTGCGAACACGCGTTCGGTCCGAACCCTGCCACACCCCGTTGGCATGGTGAGGCCCATCAGATCCGACCAGTCACGAAAGGTTCCGACATGGCCATCGCCCTCGATCCCCGCTACGTCGTCGAAATTCGCCCGATCCACACCGACATGCACGCCGTGTACGTGCGTCGCCGGATCGTCGTGGGCCTGGTGGCCCTGGTCCTAGCGGTTGCCGCCTGCCTCGGCATCCGCTCGTTGGCGAGCCGCGGAGACGGTGCTGCCCCCGTCTCCGCGGTGACGCCACCCACCCTTGTCAGCGGTGTCAACGTCAACGGCGTCGACGTCTCGGGTGCGTTCGCCCTCAGCCAGGGCGTGTACGTGGTCCAGCCGGGCGACACCATGTGGTCCATCGCCTCGTCGCTCACCGACGGCAGCGTGCGCGATTACGTCCGTCAGCTCATTCAGCTCAACGGCAGTGCGTCGCTCGACGTGGGCCAGCCCCTCGTACTGCCCGCCGGCTGACGCGGCGCACACCTGACTGAACAGCACGTCAACCAGCCGCCGGGGTACCCTGCGGGCGTGCGTTGTGTGATGTGCCGGAACGATGACACCAAGGTCATCGACTCGCGCACGGCCGAGGACGGAGCCGCCATCCGCCGGCGCCGCGAGTGCCCGGAGTGCAGTCATCGGTTCACCACCTACGAACGCATCGAGTCGGTGGCCCTGATGGTCGTCAAGACCAAAGGCGGCCGCGAACCCTTCGACCAGGCCAAGGTGGTCTCGGGCGTCATGGCCGCCGCCAAGGGACGCCCGATCGATCTCGAGGCCGCCACGCTCCTGGCCGAGGGCATCGAGGAAGAGATTCGTCTGTCCGGCCAGACCGAGGTTCCGAGCACCCGCGTCGGAGTCGCGGTTCTCGAGAGGCTTCGCGAACTCGACGATGTGGCGTACCTCCGGTTCGCCAGCGTGTACAAGAACTTCGACGGCGCCGACGACTTCCGTCGCGAGGCCGCGTTGCTCGACAAGTCGCCGGTTTCCTGACCCGTCGTAGAGTCGGCTCGTGACCGAGACTCGCACCGCTTTTCGTACCTGTCCGTTGTGCGAGGCCGGTTGCGGCCTCGAGATCAGCGTCGAGATCGCCAAGAAGGGTGATCGAACCGAGGAACGCGTGACGCGTATTCGCGGCGACATGAACGATGTCTTCTCGCACGGGTACATCTGTCCGAAGGGTTCGACGCTCAAGCAACTGCACGAAGATCCCGATCGACTGCGCCGTCCGCTCGTGAAGCGCAACGGTGTGCACGTCGAAGTGTCGTGGCCTGAAGCGTGGGACGAAGTGGCCGGACGCTTGGGCGAGATCATCGATCGTCATGGACGCGAATCGGTGGCGGCGTACTTGGGTAATCCGGGTGCTCACAACGTGGGTGCGTTGCTCTACAACCGCACGTTCCTGCAAGGTCTGGGTAGTCGTCGTCGCTTCAGTGCGTCCACGGTCGACCAGATGCCCAAACAAGTCGCCTGCGGATACGTGTTCGGAAGTGGCGCCACGATTCCGGTTCCCGACCTCGATCACACCGACTACTTGTTGATGTTGGGCGCCAACCCATACGCGTCCAACGGAAGTCTGTGCACGGCCCCCGACTTCCCGGGTCGTCTCGAAGCGATCCGGGCACGTGGTGGACGCGTGGTGGTGGTCGACCCGCGGCGCAGTCGAACCGCCGAAGAAGCCGACCTGTGGGTTCCGATTCGTCCCGGGGCCGATGCGTACTTCCTGATGTCGATCGTGCACGTGTTGTTCGCCGAGAATCTCGTGCGCCTACCCGAGCACATCGCCGACTTCGTGAACGGTGTCGACGACGTGCGCGAGGCGGCAAGTGCATTCGGTCCGGAGGTGACGAGTGCGGTCACTGGTCTCGAATCCGAATTGGTTCGCCGCGTCGCCCGTGAGTTGGCCGCGGCGCCCTCGGCGGCCGTGTACGGGCGTATCGGCACCACCACCACCGAATTCGGCACCACCACCTCGTGGCT
>CAZELU010000016.1:16652-43785 GCA_964513215.1 uncultured Bifidobacterium sp. | reverse complement strand
GGACACCACCCTCTCAAGGTGGCGGCACGGGTTCGAATCCCGTTGGGAGTGCCAGCTGACTTGTGGATCTGGGTGAACAAATCACCGGATTCGCGTCGATTTTTCACCCAGATCCGCATGGTCGGGTTGACTACGGGATGTGGTCGCCGAAGGAAAGCGTTCGTTCTGGTTGCACCAGGCCGCCGAGTACGTGATCGGTGGCGCTCTCGTCGCCACGGGGCTGCAGTCGCCCGAACCGCTCGTACCCACCGTGGTCGGCGCACTGATCGCGTTGAACACCGCCTGTGCCGACGGTCCGCTCGGTGCGTTTCGTCGGATATCTCGCCGCCTTCACCGCATTCTCGATTGGCTCGTTCTCGCCGTGTCGATACTCGCTTCGGCCGTGTCGAACGTCGACGACGCGACGCGCATCGTGATGATCATGATCGTCGTGGTGTTCGCAGTGGTCGTGTGGCGGACCGACTACTCGCCTCGCCAGCCAAGGTCGGTGTCATCCGATCCGAGTCGCGCCGACGATCTGGGCCGGCAGGCTGGCCGAGTGGCCGGACACGCCGCGGCCCGCGCGCGCGACAAGTGGCGCCGGTCCCGCTGAGCGTCCTCCGGGTACCACTCGTAGGCTGAGGCCATGTCGTCAACGTTCGAACGCCCGGCCCCCGATTTGTCGAAGATTCTCACGGCCTGGGAGGAGTGGGAGAAGGGCGAACAGAACCCCGGCAAGGTGCTCACGAACATGAAGACGGCCGGGTTGCACGAAATCCTGCGCGAGCTCTCCGAGTCCGGCTGGAAGCCCGCGTCGCGTTGATGACATGAGCGCCACTCGGCGCCCGGGTGGCACACAGCGCATTCCATCACCGGCGGTTCGCCGACCCGGTGGAAATCCCCTGTGGTCGTCCGCTTCCGCATCGTTCGCGTTGGACGACGTTCTCGCGACGGTGACTCGACATCAGTCGGCACTTGCCGATTCGCACACCCCGCGAACGGACGAACGGGTGTCAGCGGTCCTGGTCGCTCTCGCCGACGGTCCGCACGGTGCCGAAGTTCTCCTCACGCGCCGATCCGAGACCCTGTCGAATCACAAGGGTGAGATCAGCTTTCCGGGTGGGCGCGTGGATGCTGATGAAGACGTCGTGTCGGCGGCGTGCCGTGAGGCGCGCGAAGAGGTGGGGCTCGAGATTCACCCGGCGCGGATTCACGGCCGGCTGAATTCGTTGTCGACGTTCGTGAGCAAGAGCTACATCGTCCCGGTCGTCGCGACCGTCGATGCGAATCCTGCGCTGTCACTTCATGATGCCGAAGTCGATCGGGCGTTCTGGATTCCGTTGTGCGAGTTGGCGGCCCCCGATGTGTTCGAGTGGGAGTGGTGGTCGTTCAATCGACCGACCGACCCCGAGCGTCCGATGTTCTTCTTCTATCTGCACGACGAAACCGTGTGGGGTGCCACCGCACGCGTGCTTCATGAGTTGCTGTGCGTTGTTCACGGCGTCGACCACCGCGAACCTCGCGTTTCTGGGTGAAAAACTCACGCGAATCCGGCGAATTCTTCACCCAGAACACCAAGGCCAGGACACCGGTGGGTCACCTTCAGGGGCCGCCGGCGATGCGGACGGCACGGAAGAAGATCTCGGCCCACGATCGGCACGACACCTTCTGATCCATCGGCCGCGCCGCACAGCTCGCGACCATGTCGCGCCTGAACTGCTCGTCGATCTTGCGTCGCAGCGGTGCCCTCCACTCACCGGGCAGGCGTTTGGCGTTGCGGTAGGCGAAGTCGTGGCGCCGACAGGGCAGCGAGAAGTCGAACGAGCGCCCGGTACTGCCGATCAACGGAGCCGAGCACCAGTCGGTCGACCAGTCGAAGTTCGGCGGTTGTTGTCGTTGAGCCGCCACCGCGAAGTGCAGCAGCGGCGTGGAGAACACCAGACGATGGAAGTCGTCGACGTCGTTGGTGACGACAGGGGGAGCGGCCAGGTGACTCGTGGCCGCCACGAGGATGGCCAGGGCCCAGCCCATGCGCTCCTCCGTTCGGGTTCCGGCTCGTGCCGGAGAACGAAGGTGGAGTCAGCGCCGCCTCATCGGCGACACGATGATCAGAACGGGGTCAGGACGGGATCAGAACTCGACGGAGTCGTTGATGCCGTTCACCAGGAGAGCCATCTCGACGGCACCCACCGCGGCTTCGTCGCCCTTGTTGTCGACGCCGGGGCCCGAACGGTCGAGCGCCTGCTGGTTGGTGTCGACGGTCAGAACACCGAACATGATCGGCACTCCCGTGTCGATCTGAGCGGTCTGGATTCCACGCGCACATTCACCGGCCACGAAGTCGAAGTGCGCGGTCTCGCCCCGGATCACTGCGCCGAGTGTGATGACCGCGTCGTACTTTCCGCTGCGAGCGAGAGTGGCCGCGGCCAGCGGCACCTCGAAGGCACCGGGCACCCACACTTCGTCGATTCGATCGCGCGCCACCTGGCAGCGCTCGAGACCGCGGTAGGCGCCGGCCAACAGTTCCTTGCCGATGTGATCGTTGAAGCGTGCACACACGATCGCAATGCTCAGTCCCGAGCCATCGAACGAGAGTCCGCTTCCATCGTTGAGACGGGTCATGTCAGTTCGCTCCCTTCGGCGCGCTCGACGGCAAGTCGAGCAAATGGCCCATGCGATCGCGTTTGGTCTCGAGATACTTGATGTTCTCGGGTGTCGCGTGCGTGTCGAGCGCGACGCGATCGACCACTTCGAGCCCGTAACCCGCGAGCCCGCCGTACTTGGACGGGTTGTTGGTCATGAGGCGCAACTTCGTCACGCCGAGGTCGGCGATGATCTGCGCCCCGATTCCGTACTCGCGGCTGTCGATGGGCAGACCCAACTCGGTGTTGGCATCCACGGTGTCGAGTCCCTTGTCCTGCAGCGAATACGCACGGATCTTGTGACCGATTCCGATGCCGCGTCCCTCGTGGCCACGTAGGTACACGACGACTCCGCGGCCGGTTTCGCCGATGAGGCGCATGGCCGAATCGAGCTGCGGCCCGCAGTCACAACGTCGGCTGCCGAACACGTCACCGGTGAGGCACTCGGAGTGCACCCGAACGAGAACGGGCTGGCCGTCGTCGACGTCACCGATGCTGAACGACAGATGCTCGATGTCGTCGATCTGGCTGCGGTACGCGGTGCAGGTGAAGGCACCCCACTCGGTCGGAACCTGCGCCTGACCGATTCGCGTCACCAACTTCTCGTGACGGCGGCGGTACTTGATCAACTCGGCGATGCTCGACAGCAGCAGGCCGTGTTCTTTGGCGAACTCGATGAGCTCCGGCAGGCGCGACATCGTGCCGTCCTCGTTGGTGATCTCGCAGATCACGCCGGCCGGTTCGAGGCCGGCCATACGCGCGAGGTCGACGGCGGCTTCGGTGTGACCGGCCCGTTTCAACACTCCACCCTCGCGGGCGCGCAACGGGAAGATGTGGCCGGGACGCGCGAACGCGGCGAAACCCACCTGAGGATCGGCCAGGGCACGCAAGGTGGCGGCGCGATCGGCGGCCGAGATGCCCGTGGTGGTCCCCTCGATGAGATCGACCGAGACGGTGAATGCTGTGCGGTGGCTTTCGGTGTTGTGCTCGACCATCAACGGCAAGCGCAGATCATCGCAACGCTCACCCGACAGAGGTGCCACCACCACACCCGAGGTGTGGCGAACGATGAAGTTGATCTTCTCGGGCGTGGCGAACTGCGCGGCCATGATGAGGTCGCCCTCGTTCTCGCGATCTTCGTCGTCGACCATCACGATCATCTCGCCGCGTCCGATGGCGGCAATCACTTCCTCGATGGGGGCGAACTCGAAATCAGTCATGACTACTCCTCACTATCGACGGATCGACGACGATCTCCAAATCGCCGCCCACCGGGGTCACGCGGACGAACCGTCCGCGCTCGAGATCTGCAATGGACGGCGCACCGTTCCCGCCGAACAGGGGAGTGCCGTCGCTTCCGCCCATGAAGGCCGGGGCCAGGTAGACCACGTAGCGGTTCACGAGACCGCGGCGATGGAACTCGCCGGCCACGGCGGCACCACCTTCCACGAGCAGCTGCACCACGCCCTCCGAGCCCAGTTGATCGAGGAGCGGTTCGAGCTCGCCCGACCATTCGAGACATGGATGAACCTGAGCATTCTCCGGTGCGGAGCCGAGCACCACGCGGCGGGGTGACCGACCGGGTACGAGTCGGGTGGTGAGCGATGGATCGTCGGCGCGCACGGTGCCAGCCCCCACGAGGATCGCGTCGCTCTCGGCGCGCAATTGATGAGCAGCACGACGGGCTTCTTCACCCGTGATCCACTGACTCGTTCCGTCGGCCGCAGCGGTTCGACCGTCGACGGTGGCGGCCAACTTCACGATCACGAAAGGACGGCCCGTGCGTCGGTGGTGCAGATAGGGAAGGAGTTGTTCGGTGGCGTCGTCGGCACCGCAGCCCACTTCGACGGTGATGCCGGCCGCACGCAAGGCAGCGAAGCCGTTTCCGCCCACGTTGGTGTCGGGGTCTTCGAGAGCCGACACCACACGTGACACACCTGCTTCGATGAGTGCGTCGGTGCACGGCGGAGTGCGACCGTGATGACTGCACGGTTCGAGCGTCGTGTACACGGTCGCGCCGCGAACATCGGCCCCGGCATCGCGCGCCGCGTCGAGAGCGACGCGCTCGGCGTGACGGCGACCGGGTTCTTCGGTCGCCCCGTCGAACACGCGACCATCAGACGTGACGATCACGCACCCGACCCACGGATTCGGAGACGCCACGATGCGCGCCTTCGCGGCGGTGGCCAGCGCTCGTTGCATCATCGTGTGGTCGGTCATGTGTGGTCTCCGGCTCGTGCGAGACGAGACGGAACGCAACGACCGACCGAGCGGGCTCGGCCAGCAGTGACGCACCCGTGCTCCCATCCGGACTGTGACCGTCGGCCCCGGAATTTCACCGGATCGGCCCGGACTCGACATCGCTGTCGCTTCCGGGTTCGCGGGCTCTCACCGCCGGTTGGGACTTTCACCCACACCCCGCACGAGGTGGTTTCAATTGTCCGGTCAGCCTAGGCCTGGGTGCGGAGCAATTCCCACGCCTCGGCCACGTGACGTCGCTCGGTTGTCCGGCTTCCGATGGAGAAGCGCAGGACACTGCGATCGCCGAGCACCGTCCGGGTGAACAGGACGTCGCGGGTCCGATTGGCCATCTCGATGAGGGCATCGGTGGCTTCGTTGCCGGCCCGCAGACGTAGACACAGCAGATTGAGTGGATGCGGGGCCACGATCTCGAATCGCTCGTCGGCGGCCACCCACGAGGCGAGTTCGTGGGTGAGGCCGACGTGTCGACGGATCATCGTTCGGAAGTAGTCGACCCCTTCGGCGCGAATCGCGAACCACAACTTGAGTGAGCGGAAACGACGGCCGAGCGGAATCTGCCAGTCGCGGTAGTCGATCGCCTGTCCGGACTGCGCGGCGGCCGAACGCAAGTACTCGGGCAGGATGCTGAGTGCGCCGAGCAACGCCGCGCGGTCGGCCACCCAGAAGAGATCGCAGTCGAAGTTGACACCCATCCACTTGTGCGGGTTGGTGCAGTAGCTGTCGGCGAACTCGAGACCTTCGTTCACCCAGCGGTGCTCGGGGGCCAGAGCCGCGATGCCGTGCATCGCGCCGTCGACGTGCAACCACATTCCGTGTCGTTGCGTGATGGCAGCGATATCGGCGGTCGGGTCGAAGGCTCCCGACGACGTTGTGCCGTGGGTGGAACAGACCCAGAACGGAACGAGCCCGGCCGCGCGATCGGCCTCGATCATCCGCTCGAGTTCGCTCGCGATCATGGCGAACGATTCGTCGTGGGGCACGATGCGGACTCGATCGGTGCCGATGCCGGCGATACGCAGACCCTTTTCGATGCTGGAGTGAGCCTGTGACGTGCAATAGGCCACCAGTTCGCTCGTGTCGCCGTCGGAGTTCACGCGTCCACCGGTGATGCGGTGACGCGCGGCCAGGATCGACGAGAGCGTTGCCTCGCTCGCCGATCCCTGAATGACTCCGCCACCGTTGTCGGAGGTCGATCGAAACCTCGCCGGTAGGTCGAGTAGTTCGTGCATCCAGTCGAGCATGAGTGTCTCGACTTCGGTGCAGGCCGGCGAAGTGACCCAACTCATTCCTTGCACACCGAGACCGGCGGTCAAGAGGTCGGCCAGGATCGAGGGGTACGACGAGTTGCCCGGGAAGTAGGCGAAGAACTTCGGGTGCTGCCAGTGAGTCAGCCCGGGCATCACGATGTCGCGAACGTCGGCGAGTATCGCGTCGAAGGGTTCGGGAGAGCTCGGAGGATGCTCGGGGAGACGGCGCCGAATGTCGCCCGGCTGCGCGTCGGACGTGACGGGACGAGTGCCGATGGTGTCGAGGTAATCGGCGATCATGTCGATCACAGCTCGTCCCTGCGCCCGGAATTCTTCGGCGTCCATGTTCGTCACGCTAGTGAGGCAGGGCTACCTTGCCCGCATGGACGAGCGCATCGATCCGACCCGCTTCACGACGCATCGCGCGAACGTGCGCGGCTTCGACCAGGCGTTCGTGTTCGAACGTTCGCGTCGCGGTTCACCCGGGCCGGCGTTGGTGTGCGTGCACGGTTGGCCCGAGTCGAAGCGGATCTTCTGGAAAGTGATCGAGCCGCTCGCGGCGGCCGGCTTCGACGTGATCGTGCCCGACTTGCGGGGTTTCGGCGACAGCAGCCTCGCGGCCGACGGCTTCTACGACACTCCGTCACATGCTCGTGATCTTCACGCGCTCGTGCACGATCATCTCGGCTACGACAAGGCGGTGCTGCTCGGCGGCGACCTTGGTGGCCCGGTCATTCAGGAAATGGCGTTGCGTTGGCCTGACTTCGTGTCGCGGATGGTTTTGTTCAATTCGCCTCTCCCGTACGACAAGGAGCGCATGGATGGCATCGCCGGTACTCGACCGCCTCGCGAAGCCGCTGACTACTTCATCCGTCAAGGCACCGACGCCGACGCGCTGGCCGCCGAACTATCGACCGAGTCCGAACGACGTCGCTACATCGCCACCTTCTACACGAGCCGCTTTTGGGCCCATCCCGGATCGTTCGATTCCGCTGAAGTCGATTTCCACACCGAGCCCTTCGCACGAGCCGAGTCCTTACGCGCATCGTTCGGCGGATACGAGTCGGTGTTCGACGCGAGCAAGCGCTCGGAGCCGCCGGTGCTCGGCCGTAACCCGAACACGCGCACGCTCGTCTTGTTCGGCCCGAGCGATCACGTGATCTATCCCGCTTTCGATCTGATGGCCGCTCAGGTGTTCGACGATCATGTCGGGCCGTTCTTGTTACGCGACTGCGGACACTTCGTGCCGTGGGAAGCACCACACGCCTTGGTATCGGCAACAGTCGCGTTCTGCGGCGATCTGCTCGCTCAAACCTGAACTTCGGGGTGGCCGTAGAGCCAGTCGAAGGCGGCGAGACCGTCGGCACCGCGACTCGAGGCAGCGCGGTACGCGGAGTCCCGCTGCTCTTGTCCTTCGCCGTCGTGGAGGTGATACGTCGTCGCGTTGGCGAACGAACGGCGCTGGATCTCGGCGGTACGGGGTCGCCGGCGGGCCTCGTAATCGGCGATCGCCGACCGCGGATCGGCATGGCGTGAGAACGCGTCGTCGAGTGCCGCCGCGTCCTCGAGTGCTTGGCACGCACCTTGCGCCATGAACGGCACCATCGGATGGCAGGCGTCGCCGAGAAGGGTGGTGGCGCCACGCGACCACCGGGGGAGAGGTTCACGATCGTGCAGGGCCCATCGGTACACCGGTTCGCGTACTCGTTCGAGAACGCGTCGCACCGACGGCGACCAGTCGGCGAATCGGAGGCGTAGATCGTCGGGATCCCCCGGTTCGTTCCACGACTCGACGTCCCAGGTCGTGTCTTCGTAGATGCAGACGAGATTGAGGAACCGGCGATCACGGCCGACGAAGTAACTCACGATGTGTGCATCAGGCCCGACTCGGTTGGTCACCTCCACCGGCAAGTCGTCGACGTCGGCGCGCGGAACGAGTGCTCGGTACGCCACGAATCCGCTGAACCGGGTCGGTTGCGGCCCGAACGCGCTCGTGCGCACTGTCGAGTGAATGCCGTCGGCACCCACCACCACGTCGGCGGTGATCGTCTCGCCGTCGTGGAGCGTGACACTCGGTGCATCGACATCGACCGACACGATGCGTGAACCGAGACGGATGTCGACGTCTTCGCAGCAGCGGGAGAGGATGTCGATCACATCGGGTCGGTACATCGAGTAATACGGCTCACCCCAGCGCTCGACCGCGAGTGGGCCCATGGGCATCGTCATCAGTTCGGCGTCGTCCTGCCAGCGGCGAATCACGATGCGATCGGGAGTGCAGCCGATTTCACGTGCCGAAGAGGCGAGTCCGAGTCGATTCAGGATTCGCGTGCCGTTGGGACTCATCTGGATGCCGGCGCCCACCTCGCCGAGTTCGCGGGCGGCTTCGACGACCGTCACGCGATGGCCACCGCGACTCAAGAGCGCCGCTGCCGCGAGTCCTCCGATCCCGGCGCCGACGATGACGACGCGCACGTCAGTTGCTGGCCACGATGCGGATCTCGCCGGCAGCCGCGTCGATGTCGACGATCATTCCGTCGCGGAGTTCGGTCATCGCCTTCGGCGCACCGATGACGGCGGGAATTCCGAGTTCTCGGGCGAGCACCGCGGCGTGGCTCAGGACGCCACCTTCGGCCGTGACGACCGCACCAGCCATGGAGAGGACCATGTTGTAAGCCGGCGTCGTGCACGGAACGACGAGGACGTCGCCGTCCTGCAGGTTGGCGATCGCATCCTCGGGTGAGTCGGCGCGACACACGCGGCCACGGTGAACGCCGACACCGACGCCGACGCCGGTGAGGCCGGTCGTGCGCACTTCACCGTCGAGGCCTGCCTCGGCCAGGATCGTTTGCATGCCGCCGGCGATGTGGGCCATGGCCGGGGGTAGTGCGTTCAGTGGCGGGGGAGGCTCGGGCGTTCCGAGCACACGTGGGGCATCGGAGACGTCGGTGGTGGTTCGCCAGTGCGCCCGCGCAGCGAGGGTGTCGGCGGACGGACCGCGGCCGCTGAACAGATCGACGGTGATCTCGGGTTCGTCGAGTTCGAGAGCGTGACTCGCGTCGCGTACGAGGCCCCGTGCGGCCAGACGTCGGCCCACATCGAGAAGGGCGAGCCTGATCAATCCGTTCGGCCATTCGAGAGTGTTGGGGCCGTTGTCATCACGAAGATCCATTGCTGCACGAGCCTCGGTCAACTTGTCGTCGAAGTCATTGCGGAACTGGGCCGGGATGCGGTCGCGAACCTGCTGCGTGAGACGGCGAGTCCGCTCGGCGACCTCGTTGGTCCGAGCACTTTCGTCACGTGCGGCCATGATCGACGTGAAGAGAAGTTCGGGTGCTTCGTTGAGACACAGACCGTCGATGTCGTAACGCGAGAAGATCAGTGCGCCCCGGACCCGGAGAAAGGCGTCGATCTCGGCAGCAACGTCGCCCGAGATCGCACGCATCTCGTCGAGATTCCGAGGTTGACGACCCGAGGCATCGACCATCTGCTTGATGCGTAGCAAGACGCGTTCGGCTTGAGAGGTGGAGGGTGACGCTCCCTCGAGAAGAGGAACGAGGTCGCTGCGCTCGACCCCCCAGGTGTCGGCGGAAAAGAGCATGAAACCGATTGGCCCGAGAT
This sequence comes from uncultured Bifidobacterium sp., assembly GCA_964513215.1. Taxonomy (GTDB): domain Bacteria; phylum Actinomycetota; class Acidimicrobiia; order Acidimicrobiales; family Ilumatobacteraceae; genus Casp-actino8. The sequence continues at coordinate 34,034 of CAZELU010000016.1, read as the reverse complement.
CGAAGCCGTGCAGCCAGAAGTGCAGGCGCATCATCTCGTGGGCCCAGGCGATCGTGTCGAGTGCATGAGCGATCGACTGCTCGTCGCTGAGAGATGCTCGGTCGACGTCTTGAAGTTCGAGGTTTCGCGCGATGATCTGATCGCGTTGTCCACCGGGTCGACGCCAATCGTCGACGACGGCACGCCACGGCCGCTCGACCAACATTCGCTCCGCCGTCTTGCGGCGCTTGCGCATCTGAGGATGCAGACGAATCGCCAGCTTCAGCAAAGGAAGGGGCGGCAACTTGGCGGCCGGTTTGTCGGGGGCGATGAGCGGTCGAACTCGTGAGTAAACGAGGCCATTGACGAATCGGAACTCGAGTGCATCGAGCGGTGCGCCGATGAACTCGAACATCTCGCGAGTTCCCTGAGCGACTCCGGCACCTTGGATCCGCTGGTTGATCAGCGTGGCTGGCTGATTGATGTGCGAGCGATCGAGCGCCCACCGCCCGGGTCCGGGCGCGGTCCATTCCAGCTCTGCAGTCATGCCCCCACCTCGACATCCGCGCCGACTTCTTCGACGAGCGTAGTCAGCAGCCGCTCGAGGGTCCGTCGGTCCGTGGCGCTCAGGTCGCGGATCATCTGGTTGTGGGCATCGGCGATGATGTCGATGCCTCGATCGGCCAGTCGGCGTCCGGCTGGTGTGATTCGAATCAGTGCACTTCGCCGATCATCGGGATCGACCGAGCGTGAAACGAGCCCGGCTCGTTCGAGTCGGGCGAGACGATGCGAGAGGCCACTCGGCTTCACCATGCCGACCTCGGCGATGTACGAAGGAGTGAGTTCCGCTCGGGCACCGGATCGACGCAGAGTTGCCAAGACGTCGAATTCCGACAGGGTGATGCCGAAGTCGCTCAACTGTTCGTGAATGCGGGCCGCGCTGATCCTTGCCACCGATGTCATTCGAAGGACGAGGCTCATGCCGGTCACGTCGAGGTCGGGGCGGGTCTCTCGCCAGGTGGCGATGGTGTCGTCGATGATCTCGTTGGCGCTCACGTCGATCTCCCAGAAGTTCGGTTGACTCGAATTAGTTCGACATCGTACTATCTCGCTGGGAGGGGAAATCGATGACACGCGAACAAGGGCGCGAGCTGGCCGGCCGACTCTTCAAGGGGGCGCCGCCCACCAAGGGAGTGAGCCCGGATCTGATGGCGCACACGATCGACCATCTGTTCGGCGACATCTGGCAGGACCAACGCCTCTCACTCGAGCAGCGCTCACTCGTCACGTGCACGGTGCTCGTCGCGCTGGCCCGTGAGTCCGAGCAGTTTCTGCATTTCCGCGGTGCGCGCAACCTCGGAATCTCTCGCGACACGCTCGAGGCCATGATCACGCACGTGGCTCACTACGCCGGATGGCCGGTCGCGGTGAGCGCTTCGCGCGTGCTCGCCGAGGTGTGGGAGACGATGGATCAGCAGGAGAAGAGCTGATGGCGATCAACGGTCTGCTCGACATCGAGCTCTCGGTTCCGAATCCGAGCGACACATTCGACTTCTGGATCCGTCGCGGTATGACGCGCACCCGATCCGACGTTCTGGGCACGGCCGACCGTCCGGTTCAGATCACCGTGAAGGAAGGTTCGTATCGGCACCTCTCGACGTTGCACTTGTCGTGCGATTCGGAAGCCGATCTCGCGTCGCTGTCGACGCGCTTGACCGACCTGGGCGTGCCCTCCTCGATCGCGGGCACGACGTTGACGTGCACCGACCCGGTGTTCGGCCATTCGATCGTGATCGATGTGGGCCGACCGCATCCGCTCTCGCCGTCGCAGCAGCGCGCCTTCAACGGACCGGGGGAGCAGACGCGCCGCGATTCCCGCGCCGACGCGGTTGCGAACCAGATGCCCCCGCCCCCGCGACGTGTCGGACACGTCGTCCTCGCCACGCCTCACTTCAAGGAGTCGATCGAGTTCTACGTGAAGGGACTCGGCTTCAAGATTTCCGATGGCATGTTCAAAGGCATGCTCACGTTCATGCGCGTGGAGACCGATCACCACAACCTGCTCATCCAGCCCGGTCCCACGTCGTACCTCAATCACTACGCGATCGAGGTCGACGACATCGACGCGGTGGGTCAGTTCGGTCGGTCGGTGCTGTCCGAATCACCTGACGCCGACGTGGTGGGCATCGGCCGTCACAATCTCGGCTCGAATGTCTTCTGGTATCTGCGCGACCCAGCCGGCAACATGTTCGAGTTCTTCTCCGACATGGACCAGATCATCGACGACGAGATCTGGGATCGCGTTCACCGGCGCGACGACTGGGACGGAGCCGACGGTCCGGCTGGATTCTCGGTGTGGGGGCCGAAGGATCCGCCTCAGGCGTTTCTCAGCCCGCCCGACGTGAAGCAGATCGCTGCCGCACGCGAGGCGCTCGGGCTCCGCTGACGCGATGGATCTCGGTATTCGCGGTCGCTGGGCGATTCTGCTCGGATCGAGTCGAGGGCTCGGACGCGCTTGCGCGGAGAGCGTCGCTCGTGAGGGAGTCAATGTCGTCGTCAACGGACGAACGACCGCCGATGTCGAACAGGCCGCCGCCGAGATAGCGAGCAGGTACGGCGTCGAATCGCGCGCAGTGGTCGGCGACTCCACCACGGCCGAGGTTCAGGATGCGCTTCTCGCCGCCTGCCCCGGCCCCGACATCGTCTTGTTGAACGGTGAAGGTCCGTCACCCGTTCGGTTCAGCGCGCTGGAGCCCGCCCAGTGGGACAGCGCGATGCGACAGGGGATCGTCGGGCCGATCTCGTTCGTGCAACGAGTTCTTCCCGGGATGATCGAACGACGTTTCGGACGAATCGTGGCGATCAGTTCGGCGATGGTGAAATCACCCAACTCGATGATGAGCCTGTCGCACGGAACTCGCCTCGGACTCTCGGGAGTGTTGAAGGGCGTGTCGAAGGACGTCGCCAAGTACAACGTCACGATCAACCAACTTCTTCCTGAGCGGTTCGACACCGCACGGCAGGAGCAGATGGCTCATGTCGCGATGAAGTTGAAGGGCATCTCGTACGAGCAGGCCCGAGCCGAGCAGATCGCGTCGATCAAGGCCGGTCGCCTCGGTCAGGCCCACGAACTCGGAGACACCTTCGCGTTCGTCTGCTCGATTCAGGCCGGATATCTCAGCGGTCAGAGCATTCAGCTCGACGGCGGCAGTTACGAAGGAGTTTTCTGATGCGCACGGCCCGCTCGGTGGAAGCAATCGTGTCCGAGATCGAATCGCAGGCCGATCGACTCGACCGTCTGGCCGACGAAGCAGATTCTCTCGGTCGTGCTCCGGTCGAACTCGTCGATGTCATGCGCGAGATCCGTGTACCGATGATCAAGGCGCCGACGGAGGTGGGCGGCGACCTTCTCCTGCTCGCCGACCAGTTGCGGTTCTTCTCGGCGCTGTCGTATCGGAACGCGACCGCGGCGTGGACGGGCTTCAACCACGCTGGCGCGAGCGGCATCGCGGGTGCGCGTCTGCACGACGCTGGTGTGGCCGAACTCTTCTCGGCCGACGCCTGCCCGTTCATGGCAGCGGTGTCGGCGCCGTCAGGGCGCTTTCACCGCGTCGATGGCGGTTACGAACTCACGGGGCACTGGAAGTACGCGAGCGGCGTCCCGCATTCGGAGTTCGTCCTCCTCACGGCTCTGAGCGAGGGTGAGTCGCCGCGTCCGCGCATCCTCATCGTGCGCGCCGAGCAAGTCACCGTCGCCGGCGAGTGGGACGTGATGGCTCTCAAGGGGACCGGAAGCATCGACGTGATCGCCGACGCGGTGTTCGTTCCCGATCACTTCACGTTCGATCCGTTCGATCCGATCGAGCGCGGTGGCCCGATGTTCGCTCTCTCGTATCAGGGCTACGTGGCGGCCGAGAATCTCGGTTTCACTCTCGGCGTGTGTCAGCGCTTCGTCGACGAGATCGTGGTGTACGCCCGCGGCAAAGCTCGCGGACTCGACGGCCGACTCGCCGATCGCGGCGCGTTCAAGTACGAGGTGGGGAAGGCTCAGATCCAGATCGAAGCGGCCCGCGGCTTCGGATTGTCCGAGTTCGGGGAAGTCGATGCTCTCTTCCGTCGCGATGAGACCCTGAACATGGCCGGTAACGAGCGGCTCGGTGGGGTGATCGCATACGCGACCGAACTGGCGGTCGGCGCCGTGACCCACTTGTTCCATTTCGCCGGGGCCGGCGCGCTGTTCAACTCGAGTGTGCTGTCCCGCCTGTACCGAGATGCGGTCGGGTCGCATCAGCACCTCATGGCCTCCAACATCGCCTACGACCGTCGTGGCGAACGGATGGTCTCTGCCTGACGCTTCCACGGCTACCGTCGTCGCGTGCGCGGAAAGCCCCTCTTGTCGGTGTTCTTCACCGTCTTTCTCGACCTGCTCGGTTTCGGAATCCTGATTCCGGTCTTCCCGCTGCTGATCAGTCCCGGATCGCCGTTCAAGGTGACGCCCGATGGTTGGTCCTTCACCGAGGGGCTCATCATGCTCGGCTGGCTGCAGGCCGCGTATCCACTCGCGTCGTTCGTCGCCGCGCCGATTCTCGGCCAGCTGTCCGATCGCTTCGGTCGTCGTCCGGTTCTCGCGCTGTCGATCTTCGGGACGGCTATCGGCTACATGCTCTTCGCGATCGGTATCAGCACCGCGAGTATTCCGCTGCTGTTCGCGGCGCGAGCCCTCGACGGATTCACGGGCGGAAACATCGCCGTCGCCCAGGCGGCCATCGGCGACATCAGCGACGACACCAATCGAGCGCGCAATTTCGGTCTGATCGGTGCGGCGTTCGGCCTCGGGTTCATCATCGGCCCGTACCTCGGCGGCAAGCTCAGCTCGCCCAACACGAGTTTCTACGGCCTGTTCGACACGCCCGATTGGTTTGGTGCCACGACACCGTTCTGGTTCGCGGCAATTCTCTCGCTCACGAACTGTGCTCTCATCCTCGGAGCGTTCCCCGAGACTCTTCGCGAGAAGAGTGTGCAGACGAAGGTGAACGTGATGCGCTCAGTGCAGAACGTGATCACCGGTTTCTCGTCCGACCGTCTGCGCGTCGTTCTGGCGTCGGCGTTCCTCTGGAATGCCGGCTTCACCTTCTTCACCACTTTCTTCGGGGTGTACCTGCGCAACGAGTTCGGGTACAGCGCCTCGAAGACGGGGGACTACTTCGCCATCGTGGGACTGTTCATCGCGCTCTCACAAGCGCTGTTGGTAGGTCGAGTCGCGAAGTCGTTCGCCGACTACAAGGTTCTTCGCTTCAGCTTCTTCGGTCTGGCGCTGATGATGCTCCTGTACTTCGTGACACCGACGTCCACCACTTTCTGGATCTACGCGATCATTCCGTTCTTCACGGCGTCGAACGGCCTGTCGATCGCGAACGTGTCGAGTCTGGTGAGTCGGTCGGCGCTGCCGGGCCAACAAGGTCAGGCGCTCGGAGTCCTGTCGAGCGTGCAGAACCTGGCCCAGGTTCCGGCGTCGATCCTGGTGGGTTACATCACGTCCAGCATCACGTCGAGCCAACCGCTTCTGGTGTCCACCATCTGCATTGCGGCGGCCGGTTTGGTGTTCACACTGTTCTTCCGCCCCAAGTACGTCGGCCCGGCTGTCGGGGCACCTGCGCACACGGCCTAGGATCGCGTCATGGCCACACCCCTTCGCAAGCGATCCGACGGCATCCAGACGATGGCTCTGGTCAAGAAGTTCGCTCGCGCCGAACTCGACAAATACGGCGCAGTGAAGTTCAACCTCGATCGTGTGCTCGAGAAGTCGGGTGTGTCGCGTAGCTCGGTGTACCACCACTTCGGAAGCCGAGACGGACTCATCGCGACCCTCGAAGTCGACCGCGGCCTCGAGGACACCTTGAAGGAAATGGAAATCCTGCGGTCGTTCCTGTTGGGCAGCGACAAGTTCGAGCAGGTGATGGGTTACATCGAAATCGCCCTGACCGCCGATGACGACAAAGCCGCGCGCCTTCGCCGCCGCCGCCGCGTCGCGCTCCTCGCCGCGAGCGAACACAACAAAGCTCTGGCCTCGTCTCTCGCCAATGCTCAATCGGAAGGCACGGCTCATCTCGCCGAGACGCTTCAGATGATGAAGGACCGAGGCATCATCAACCCGTCGGGATCTCTGTCCGGAATCGCGTCGGCTTTCCAATCGCTTCTTCTCGGGCGCATCTACGCTGATATCACCGAGGCAGATCAGGGCGACTGGGTGCAGGCCGCTCTGATCTCGATCCGCGCGATGCTCGAGTCCTGACGCCATGGAAGTCGAGATGGTGGTCGAGATCCCGCAGGGATCTCGCAACAAGTACGAGATGGATCACGAGACAGGCGCGATCTGGCTCGATCGCACGCTCTTCACGGCGACGCAGTATCCGCTCGACTACGGCTTCTTCCCCAACACGCTGGGTGACGACGGCGATCCACTCGATGCCCTCGTGTGGCTGAGCCAGCCCACGTTCCCGGGCTGTCACGTGATGGTTCGACCGGTGGCGGTGTTCTGGATGGAAGACGAGGCGGGTGGCGACGCGAAGGTTCTGTGCGTACCGGCGCGTGATCCGCGTTTTGCCGACTACGAAGACATCGAAGACCTTCCCGAACATCTCTTGGGCGAAATCGGCAACTTCTTCCAGGTGTACAAGTTGCTCGAACCCAACAAGGAGACCAACGTTCGCGGTTGGGAAGGTCGCGCGGCTGCCGAGGCCGAGATCACCTCAGCGTTGGCCCGCCACTCACACTGATATCGCCGCCTAGATGGCGGTGAGAAGAGTCGCCAGGCTCACGACGGAAAGCGTCGCGGCCGGGGCGGTTTCGACCAGGTCGTCCTTCACGCGCAGATGGAACCAGGTGGCGAGCGCGAAGTACACCGTGAGGCAGATCGCCGAGTAGACGAGTAGCGCATCGATGGACAAGCCGATGAGGAGTCCGAGCGCACCGGCGAGTTTGGCGACGCCGAGAACCGGGATGATCCGTAACGGAAGTTTCAGGCGCTCCATGGTCTGAATGACCTGGGGGATCGTCTTGAAGTCGGCCACGGCCGTCACGACACAGATCAGAGCGAGAATCACCGCCAGGACGATCGACAACGTCTCCACGCCCTAACCCTAGATTTCCGCGCGTCCCCGCCCCGCCCCATTCTTTGTGAACCCCGTGGTTCTGGGTGAAAAATTCGCTGGAATCCAGCGAATTTTTCACCCAGAACCACAAGACCAACACTGTTAGTGGTCAGGGTTCGACGATGGGGAAGCCGCCCATGAACACGTCCAGGTTGCCGAACACCGTCAACAGCGCCGCTGCATCGCCGTCGAGGGCAATGGTGCCGGCCCCGATCTCGTCGGCGAACGACGTCTCCTGCACGATGATCCGGAGCAACAAGGAGCGATCGAGGCGAATCGACGCATCGGCTCCGTCCTGGTGTCGTCCCTGCACCGCGTAGAGCGTCCGATTGGAGAGGGCCAGCACCCACTTTTCATCGGGAGTTCCGGCCATGTCGGGGAACGTCCAGTTCACGAACAACTTCACACCCGCAACGGCCTCACTCTTCAAACGCACGGCGAGCGTGTCGAACACCTGCTCGATCGTCATCGCCTTCAGGAGTCCGCGCCCGCGCACTTCCGAGTTGCCGAGTTGCGGTGGGCCCTGACGAAGCTCTTGTGCCCCCATCAGATACGCGTTGCGGAACGTGGTCGACTCGCTCTGGTATCCGAGTTGTTCGAGCGCATCGGCCTGCAGGTGTCGAGCTTCTACGTTCGACGGGTCGGCGAACACCAGGTGGTTCACCAACTCCACGACCCATCGGTAGTCGCCTTCGTCGAAACAACGGCGTGCTTCGCGCAACAACTCGTCGGGTCCACCGGCGAGGCGAACGTACCGAGCGCCCACATCCCGGGGAGGCAGTTTGTCGAGATTGGCCGGGTTGCCGTCGTACCAACTCAGGTACCGCTGGTACACGGCCTTCGAGTTGTGCACCAAGTCGCCGTAGTAGCCGCGAGTGTGCGTCGCCGCCTGGAACTCATCGGGCAACTCGAGGTGGTCGGCGATCTCCAGCGGCGTGAGACCGTGGTTCGCGTGACGCATCGTCTGGTCGTGCATCCACCGATACAGATCGCGCTGCAACTGAAGGAATTGAATGGCATCGTCGTGGCCCCACTGGGGCCAGTTGTGCGAAGTGAAGACCAACGCCGTTCGGCTGCCGAACAGTTCGATGGCTTCATTGATGTACTTCGACCACTGCAGTGAGTTGCGAACCAGCGCTCCACGAATGGGCACGAGGTTGTGCATCGTGTGCGAGCAGTTCTCGGCCATGCACAGCCAGCCACCGTCGGGGAAGAAGAAGTTCATCTCGGCTGGGGCTTCGGTTTCGGGTGTGAGTTGGAAGACGATGCGTACACCGTCGACCACTTTCTCCTCGCCGGTGCGCGTGATCTCCTCGGTGGGTGCGATGAGACCGGGTGGGCCCATCGGGATCGACAAGCCGAGGCCGCAATTCACGTGTCCGCGTGGCCCCGGTGGCAGTAGTGGCCCGAATTGATAAAGCGCGCGTCGGCTCATGGCCGGTCCGGCGATCACGTTCTCACCCACGGTTTCGGCGAGGAACCCTTCGGGCGCGATCACGCGACAACGTCCAGCGTCGACGTCGTCCTGTGTCGTCACGCCGAGAACTCCGCCGAAGTGGTCGGCGTGCGAATGCGTGTAGATGACGGCCGTGACCGGGCGATGACCGAGATGCTTCGTGACGAGTTCGTACGACGCGCGAGCAGTGGCCTCGACGGTGAGCGGATCGATCACGATCCACCCGGTCGAGCCCCTCACGAACGTGATGTTGGAGATGTCGTAACCGCGCACCTGCCAGACGCCTTCGGCCACCTCGAAGAGCCCGTGGTGTGCGTTGAGTTGGGCGTGGCGCCACAGACTCGGGTGAACCGTGTCGGGCGACTCGCCGTCGAGAAAGCCGTACCGACTCACGTCGGATGCGCGACGTCCTTGGGAGTCCTTGATGACCACGTCGTCCAACGACGCGATCCAGCCGCGACGGGCGCGGTCGAAATCGGCGGGATCGAGATCGAACGCGACCGACCGATTGATGGATCGAGTGTGTTCGGTGGCGTCCTTGGGAGTGTCGGGGCGCACAGTGCTGTCGGTCATGATTCCCTCCGATCGCGATGCAGACGATCGTCGAGCAAGGTAACACGACTGGCGCGGCGTGTATCCGGGACTGCGCCACGGTGACGGCATAGGTTGGGAGGTGAAGGGAGTGTCATGACATCCGTCCCCATCTCGAACGAAGTCCGCAGCAATCTCCAACGCCTCAACGTGGGGGCGGCGATCCTGCACGGTGTGCAGGCGATCATCGTGATCGTCGCGGCCAACGACTTCAAACTGCCGGTCACCACGTTCTTCCTCAACGATGCGCCGGGCAAGGGTCTCGACCCCACGCGCCTCACTCAGCAGTTCGATGTGCGCATCGCATGGGGGATCTTCGGCTTCCTCGCTCTCTCGAGCCTCTTCCACGCGATCGCATCCGTGGGTCGGGGTCGCACGGCCTACCTCGCCGAGTTGTCAGCTGGTCGCAATCGATTCCGATGGGTCGAGTACTCGTTGTCGTCCACCCTCATGATCCTCATGATCGCCATGGTGTTCGGCATCACCGAGATCACGGCGCTCATCGGAATCGCCGGTGCCAACGTGTCCATGATCTTGTTCGGCTGGATCATGGAGGTGGTGAACGAACCGGGTAAGCCGGTGTGGTTCACCCCGTTCTGGTTCGGGTGCATCGCGGGCATCGTGCCCTGGATCGCGCTGGTGATCTACCTGTTCGGCCCTGGTCCGGACATGCCCAATTTCGTGTACGGCGTGTTCGTGAGCATCTTCATCTTCTTCAACCTGTTCGCACTCAACCAGTGGTTGCAGTACAAGCAGGTGGGGAAGTGGCGCGACTACATCTTCGGCGAGCGCGCGTATCTGATCCTGAGCCTGTCGGCGAAGTCGGCGCTGGCCTGGCAGATCTTCGGTAACACGCTCGCGGCCTGACCGCCGACTCAGCCGAGCGAGGTCAAGAAGCGACTGATCGCGGCGTTGGTCGGTTCGGGGTGTGTGAGGTTGGCGGCGTGAGTTCCACCAGCAACCACCACGAGTTCGGCCGGACCTCCCAGACCGTCGCGCAATATCTCGGCCTTCGACACGGGGATCGCCGCGTCGTTGTCGCCGTGGATGATCAGTGCGGGTGCAGTGATCTCGCCGAGCCGTGGAGTCACGTCGTCACGGTGCATGAGACAGTCGAACGCCAACGAGAACTGCTCCTTGTCCATGGCAGCCCACTTCGCGTACCACGGATCCCACGAGCCGGCGCCGAGGATGATGCCCGAGATCACGTCTTGTACGGCGGCTGATCCGTACGCCATCCACGCGTCGTGGAGTTGTCCGTAGCCCTCGACTTTGTCGGCGTCTTCGGTTCCGGCCTGGGTGTCGATGAGGATCAGGCCGCGCACTCGTTCGGGAGCGGTGAGGGCCACGCGCAGAGACAAGAAGCCCCCCTGTGACATGCCACCCACCACGGCCCGTTCGATACCCAAGTGGTCGAGCAGACCGAGAACGTCACGAGCCGAATCCCAGTACGTGAACTTTCCGGTGGCGCGAGTACCGCCGAAACCGCGCTCGTCCCAGGTGATCACTCGGTGCGAATTCCTCAGTGCGGCCACCTGCGGATCGAACATGGAGTGGTCCATCAAGAAGCCGTGGCTCAGGATCACGGCTGGCCCCGAGCCCCCGGTGTCTTCGTAGTGAATGGTGGTGCCGTTGATCTGTGCTGTTGCCATGGCCGAACAGTAGTTGCTGTGAGCAGACGCCTGAATCGGGACTTCCCGTAGCGACGGGACACGAGGCTGTGCCACGATCTCGGTGCATGAGCATCAACATCGGAAACCTTCTGGCCCGTCGCGCGCACGTCAACTCCGACATGGAGGCGCTCTTCGACGTCGCCGCTGATCGCCGCTACACCTACGCCGAACTCAACGCCGAAACCAACAAGGCGGCCCAACTCCTCGTTCGCGCCGGGGTGAAGAAGGGTGACCGCGTCGGCCTGTTGCTCATGAACTCGGCCGAGTACCTCACGGCTTTCTTCGCCACCGCCAAATTGGGCGCCGTGATCGTCCCCCTCAATTGGCGTCTGGTCGCCGACGAACTCGAGTTCATCCTGAAGGATTCCGGCACTACGGTGCTCGTGTTCGGCGGAGAGTTCTCCGCCACCGTGAGCGACCTGCAGTCGCGCGGAGCGAAGACCGATGTGAAGTCGTGGCTCTACGTGGGCGATTCGGCCAACAAGCCCGACTTCGCTCTCGACTACGGCACCGAAGCCGCCAAGGAGAAAGCGATCGAGCCGCCGGTCACGGCGTCGGGTGACGATCTGCTCTACATCATGTACACCTCGGGAACCACCGGTCTCCCGAAGGGCGTCATGCATTCGCACAACACGCAGTACTGGGCGTTGTCCACCATGTGCACCACGGCCGATCTCTCCCAGGGTGACCGCTACATCAACCCGATGCCGATGTTCCACGTCGGTGCGCTCACGCCTGCCCTCGGCACGATCTTCGTTGGCTGCACGCACGTTCTCATGCGCGCATTCGACCCGAACAAGGTGTGGGAACTCATCGATTCCGAGCGAATCAACAACGGTCTGCTCGTCCCGGCGATGCTCCAGTTCATGTTGCTCGTTCACGACCCGGCCAAGCACAAGCACGAGCACGTGCGTTGGCTCCTCACTGGCGCGGCCCCCGTTCCGGTTCCGCTCATCGAGGCCTATTACAAACTCGGCATCGAGATCAGCCAGGTGTACGGCCTCACTGAGACGTGCGGCCCCGCTTGCGTGACGTCGCCGGCTGACGCGCTGTCGAAGGCCGGATCCACGGGCAAGAGCTTCTTCCTCACCGATGTCAAGGTGGTGCGGCCCGACGGAACCGAGTGCGCACCGAACGAGTCGGGTGAGGTCCTCGTCCGCGGCGGCCACATCATGCTCGGCTACTGGAACCGCCCCGACGCCACCGCCGATTCGTTGAAGGACGGCTGGCTGCACACCGGCGATGGCGCGATCATGGACGAAGAGGGTTACGTCTACATCCAGGACCGCATCAAGGACATGATCATCTCGGGTGGCGAGAACGTGTACCCGGCGGAGATCGAGAACGTGATCATGGGCCATCCCGGTGTCACCGAAACGGCTGTCATCGGTATTCCGTCGCAGAAGTGGGGCGAGTCGCCGTTGGCGATCGTCGTGAAGAAGGATCCGAACGTGACCGAGGCCGACATCCTCGCGCACTGCGAGGGCAAGCTCGCTCGATTCAAGCAGCCCGTTGCGGTCCGCTTCGTCGACGTCGTCCCGCGCAACCCCTCGGGCAAGGCCCTGAAGAAGGATCTGCGCGTGCAGTTCAAAGATGTCGTCGGCCCCTGAGGCGTACGACGTCGTCATCATCGGTTGCGGCGGCCTCGGGTCGGCCGTCGCACACACGCTGACGGCTCGTGGGTTGCGTGTCGTCGGATTCGATCATTTCGCTCGCGCGCACGATCGCGGTAGTTCGCACGGAACCGAACGCATCGTTCGCACTGCGTACACCGACGAGATGTACGCCCACCTTGGCGCGGAATCGATCGACCAGTGGAAGAGCCTCGACTCGTCGGTTGGAGGCGGCCTTCTGAGTCTTGGCGGTGGCATCGATTTCGGAATCACCGACGAACTCGACGAGATCGAGCGCAGTTGCCGGGCCGTGGGAATGCCAGTCGAGATGCTCGAAGCCCGAGAGGCTCAGAAGCGCTTCCCCGGATTTCGTTTCACCACTCCGGTGCTGTGGCAACCGGTCTGCGGAACCGTGAATGCCGACGCGGCGTTGCGTCTCTTCCAGGATCGTGCCTTGGCCGCTGGCGCCGACCTTCATTTCTCCGAGCCGGTGCGTGCGGTGTCGAACACCGGCGATCTGATCACCGTGCACACGGCGGTGCGAACCGTGCAGGCGCGTCGTGCGGTGTTCACGATGGGGGCGTGGGCCGATCGTTTGCTCGACTCGCTCGTACAGCGCATCGACGGCGGACGAGACTTCGCGGCCGCTGTCCCTCCGCTCACGGTCACCGACGAGCAAGTGTTCTTCTTCCGTCCGATCATCGACACTCCGTGGCCCACGTTCATCCGTCGTGACGTTCCCGAGTACTACGGGCTACCGACTCCCGATGGTCGCCTCAAAGCCGGCGGCCACTACACGGGTCGGCCGATCGACCCCGACATCCGCCCCGAGCCCGATGCTGATGCGCGGGCAGCGGTGAGCGAGTGGATGCGCGAGAACGTTCCGGGTGTCGACCCCGAGCCACTGTCGGTCACTACCTGTCTCTACGCGTCGTACCCCGACGAAGACTTCCTCGTCGATCGGGTCGGGAACGTCGTGGTCGGCGTCGGGCTGGGCGGTCACGGTTTCAAGTTTTTGCCCGTGCTCGCGCGGCGGGTGGCCGATCTGGTGGAAGGTGCATCGTGGGCCGACAACCCTTTCACGCTTCACCGCACGGCTCGTAGTGTTGGCCCATCGGGCCACAAGTGACCCGAGTGTTTGGGGGAGAGTCATGATCACCGCTGACGACATCGATCTCGTGTCACCCGAAACGTTCGCCACGCGCGGACATCCGTGGGAGCAGTACGCGTGGTTGCGCGCCAACGCGCCCGTGTTCTGGCACCGTGAAGATCCGGCCAGCGGCCCGGGCTTCTGGGCCATCACCAAGCACGAGGACGTGAAGTTCATCAGTCGCACGCCCAAGTTGTTCAGTTCGTGGGAGAAGGGTGTGATGCTTCCCGATCCCGACGAGGCCAACTTGTACGCGGGTCGCCAGATGATGCTCAACATGGATCCGCCGCAGCACGATCGCTTCAAGTTGCTCGTGAGCCGTGGCTTCACCCCCAAGAACGCACCTCTTCTGCGGCCGCGCATCGAAGAACTCGCGCGCGAGATCGTCGACTCGGTGATCGCCAAGGGCAGTTGCGATTTCGTGAGCGAGATCGCGGGACGACTTCCTTCGGGTCTCATCGCGGAGCTGATGGGCATGCCGCGCGCCGATGGCGAGCGTCTCTACGACCTCACCGAGATCATGCACACCAACGACGACGCCATTGCCCCGCCCGAGGTGAAGATGGCGGCGATCGGCGAGATGCTCGGGTACGCGCAGTCGGTTGCCGATCACAAACGGGGCAACCCGGGTGACGACTTGGCCACGGTTCTCGTCAACGCCGAGGTCGACGGTGATCGCCTCACTGACTCCGAGTTCCAGTGGTTCTTCTTGTTGCTCGTGAATGCGGGTGGTGACACCACGCGCAACTTGCTGGCTGCTGGAATGCAGTTGCTCTTCGAACATCCCGAACAACGCCAGCGCCTGATGAACGACGTCGATGGTCTCTTGGGTACGGCCATCGAGGAGATGCTGCGCTTCACGAGTCCGGTCTCGCACTTCAAGCGCACGGTCATGGGCGACGTGGAGATCCGTGGTCAGAAGATCAAGAAAGGTGATCGCGTCGTGATGTTCTACGGCGCGGCCAATCGCGACGAGGACGTGTTCGCCGACCCCGATGTGTTCGACGTCGGACGCGATCCCAATCCGCACGTCGCGTTCGGCGCGGGTGGACCCCACCTGTGCCTCGGAATGCACGTGGCCCGAGTCGAACTAGCCGTGATGTTCCGCGAAGTGCTCATGCGCATGCCGCACATGGAACCGGGTGGCCCCGTGGAGCGCATGCATTCGAGTTTCATCGCCGGCATCCACGCGATGCCGGTGCGTTACTGAACCCGTCTATGGGGCTTGTCGATTACTGGGCTTCGCCCGGGAACGTGTAGTGCACGTCGCTGAACTTGTCGCGACCGAACACGTACAACAGCCGTAGCGGCTCGTCTCCGGTGTTCCGAGCGAAGTGCTCGACGTCGGCCGGTATCCACACGGCTGACCCCACCGCAACGTCGGTCGGATGGCCGTCGACCACGACCTCGCCGCGGCCGCCGATGATGAAGTAGAGCTCGGCGGCGTCGTGGTGGTGGCCTCGCGGGGGAGATGCCGATCCGACCGGGATCTCGGCCACACCCGCGGTGATGTCGTGGGTGGGGGTGGTGTCGCCACCGATCAGTTCCCACCAGGTGACCGCTCCGCGCGTCGGCGACGACCAGGACTCGGTGGGGCAGTCGGCGATGGTGCGGAAGACGGCGTGACGTCGGTCGGACATGGGCGCACGGTACCGGCTCGGATGGGACCGGGTCGGTGAGCCGATGGCACAATGACCGCATGAGCACCGCAACTGAAGACACTCTCTCCCCGCAGGAAGCCGAGGCGTTCCGCGCCAAGGTCCGCGACTTCCTCTCCAAGAACGCCAGTGGCAACATGCGCGACGGCAATTCGGTGGGTGTGGGGCGCGAGTTCCAGCTGAAGTTGGCCGAAGCCGGTCTGGCCGGACTCACCTACGCCAAGGAGTACGGCGGTGCCGGCCTCAGCCGCGCCCACGAGCGGATCTACCGCGAGGAGTACGGCAAGTTCCCCGACATGACTTTCGAATACGTGATCAGTCACGGCATGTGCCTCCCGGTGCTCAACCAGTTCGGCACCGAAGAGCAGAAGCGCACGTTCATGCCCGACAACATCTCGGGCCGCACCATCTGGTGTCAGATGTTCTCCGAACCCGGCGCTGGCTCCGACGTCGCGAGTCTGCAGACCAAGGCCGAACTCGACGGTGACGAGTGGGTCATCAATGGCCAGAAGGTCTGGACCACGCTGGCGCACGTGAGCGACTACGGCGTCGTCATCGCGCGTACCAATCCCGATGCTCCCAAGCACGCCGGCATCTCGATGTTCATCCTCGACATGAAGGCCAAGGGCGTCGAGATTCGCCCCATTCACCAGATCGACGGCGGCAAGCACTTCAACGAGATTTTCCTCACTGATGTGCGCATTCCGAAGTCGTGGTTGCTGGGCGAGCTGAACAACGGCTGGAACCAGGCCACTGCCATGCTCATGTTCGAGCGCGTCGCGATCGGCACCGGTTCGTCCAGCGGTGTGACGCACACGTTGGCCGACGGCCTGATCGAAGTGGCCAAGAAGAACGGCAAGATCTCCGATCCGGTCGTGCGCCAGGAACTCATGCGCATCTACAGCGAAGAGACCGCCAAGTCTCTGGTGGCCATGCGCACGCGCGCCGAGATGAAGGCTGGTCGAGTGCCGGGCCCCGGTGGATCACTCGGCAAGCTGCACGGCTCGCGCATCTCGTGGATGAGCCGTCCGCTCATCAGCCGTCTCGTTGGTCCCGACACCGACGCGTGGGAGGCCGAAGGTTCGCGTGGTGAAGCGTGGGCGCGTCGTCTCCTCAACAGCTTCCAGTCGGGTATCGCCGGTGGCACCGACGAGATCCAGAAGAACATCATCGGCGATCGCGTTCTCGGACTTCCGCGCGAACCGATGGTCGACAAGGACATGCCGTTCAAGGATCTGAAGGTCGGCACTCAACGCTGATGCGTCTGCACCAGATCTGGATCTACCCGGTCAAGTCGATGGTCGGGGGCACGGTGGATGCTGCTGAGCTCGACCAACTCGGACTCGTGGGGGATCGCGTCTGGGCGGTGCGCGATCTCGATCGCGGTGGAATCCGAGGTGCGAAGAAGATCGGCGGACTCATGCGTCTGGCCGCTCGTCGTGTCGACGGCGCGGCTCGCGGGAACGACGACGTCGTCGAGATCGCTCTGCCCGACGGTCGGACCGTTCGCAGTGACGATGCGGCGGTACACCAGTTGGTGAGCGAGGCCGTCGGCCATCAGGTGCGCCTCGAATCGTTGGCCCCGGCCGCCGATCTCGATCACTATCGGCGCGGTGCCCCCGACTCCGACGACATACTCGCCGAGTTGCGCGGTGTGTTCGGCCGAACCGACGACGAACCGTTGCCGGATCTCACGCAGTTCCCGCCCGAGGTGATGGAGTTCGAGTCGCCGCCCGGCACGTACTACGACTGCTGGCCGTTGATGATCATGAGCACGTCGGCTCTGCGCGCATTGGGTGATGCTCTGCCCGATTCGGTCGTCGACGTCACGCGCTTCCGGCCGAGCCTCGTGATCGACACCGGCGAAGAACCCGGACATCCCGAATTCTCGTGGAGCGGGCGTCGGGCCAGGCTGGGTGAGGCCGAGATCGAGTTCCTCGGACCGTGTCCGCGATGCGTGATGGTGACCCGCGCGGTGGGCAAGGACGTTCCGGAGGATCGCGCGGTGTTGCGACACATCGTGCGTGATCTCGATCAGAACGTGGGCGTGTACGCGCGGGTCGCGAAAGCCGGACGCATCGGCGTCGGCGATTCCCTCACGTTCGTGTGAC
>CAZELU010000016.1:10063-16552 GCA_964513215.1 uncultured Bifidobacterium sp. | reverse complement strand
GGGCGGGTGTTGTCAGATGGGGAGTCGGAACGACATCAAGTCGCGACCGACACTGACACGACCGGTGTAGCCGCCCTGTCGAACGTCGGCCTCGAACAACGCCTCCTCGGCTTCGTCCTTTGCTCCGGGAATCAGGTGGGTGAGGACGAGATGTGGAACGGCTGCGCGTTCCGCCATCGCGCCGAGCGGTACCGAGTCGGCGTGATAACTGAAGATGGTCTCGAACACGGTGCCGGCCACTTGTGCACTCATCGCGGTGGCGCGGCAGGCCTCGTGCACGAGGATGTCAGCACCGCGCGTCAGGTCTTCGACTTCTCGGCACACCCGTGTGTCGCCCGAGATCACGACTGATCCGGCTGGTGAGTCGACGCGGTAGGCACACGCGTCGTGAACAGGTTCGTGGTGAACGGCGACCGCAGTGACCGTGACACCCACTTCGTCATCGCGCCACACGACTTGCGGTGAGAACGACCCGTCGAATACTCGTAGGTCGATCTCGGGTTCGTCGGAATCGGTGTGTTCGCGACGCACCGCGATGTCTTCATCGAACGGCTCGAGCATGCGTCGAGCGAAACGGGCCGCGCCGCCTTCGGGCGTCACGATCGTGAGAGGTCCGGTCTTGTGCAGTTGTTGCTGGATCCACCGTGTCATGGCCACGTCGGCCAAGTCGACGAGATGGTCGCTGTGCAGATGCGTGAGGAAGAGCGCAGTGATGAATGGCGGCGGTGTCCCGGCCTCGGCCAGGCGAATGACCGTGCCGCGTCCGGCGTCGAACTGCAGCGCGATTCTCTTCTTGCCGTGGGTGTAGCGCACCAGCGTTCCGGCCCCAGCGCGGCCGGGAGCAGGGTGGGGAACGCCGGTTCCGGTGAGGATCACTTCGAGGAAGGGAGAAGCGGTCATGGTCAACGACGATCGATGTTGGGGGTCACGCTGCCGTCTCCGCCGAACGACGACGTTCCGGTCGCCCCGGACAACAACGCCATCGGATCGCGAACGTCGTCGACGTAGCCGAGGGCGTAGGCCCCCATGGTGTAGCCCGCGAGCTTCTGAACGTGAGGCGGAAGGTGTCGCGCGACGTCGGGCGGACACGACAGATACTGATTCTCCTCCTGCCGCAGCCAGCCGAGCACGTAGTCGACGTTGAGAGCGTGGCGAACGCGAGTGGACCGGTTGGCTCCGCCGCCGTGAATCGTGCGCCCCGAGTACAGGACGATCGAACCTTTGGGCATCACGGCTTGCACGGTCCGGTGCTCGTCGCCCACGGCCTCGCGCGGGTCGAGCAGCGAGTACGGAATGATGCGCGTCGCACCGTTCTCCTCGGTGAAGTCGTCGAGAGCCCAGATGGTGGAGACCTCGACGTCCATGTCGGGAGGGAATGGGAAGAAGTCGAAGCACCACTGATCGCGATGCAGAGGTTGGTTCGCCGAGTCGGGGCCGATGGCGATGATCTGCGTGAGGTGCAGTTGGTAGTTGGTGCCGTGCGGCCCGAGCACGGCATCGACGGCGCCGAGGACGAGCGGATGCGCGATGAATTCCTGGCTCGAGCGCGAACGCGCGAGCAGCGCACCGGTGCGGGTGGTGCGACGGCCGGAGAAGTCGTCAGCACCATGCGGAGTCGCATCGATGTGCGGTCGCATCTCGGACAGCAGCTGGTCGACCGTCGCCTCGGGAACCAGGCGTTCGACGATCGCGCAGCCGGCGGTGGTGATGGCTTCGGCGAGTTCGGCGGCCGAGGCCGTCGCGTCGAAGCGCGGGATGGCGTTCATGCGGTCACCGTAGCAGAGCGAGAATTTATAGATTATTTGACTCAGCCCTCCCCACGGCCTACGGTCCGAATGTGCCGTCTCCCGTCGCGCCGCCCACCCGTTCGCAGTGGACCGACAGCCACCTGCGCGCCGAGATCCTGTCCGGACGCCTCCAGCCCGGTGAGCGCATTCCCGTCGAACGATTGGCCGAGGCCTGGGGTGTGTCACCCACTCCGATCCGCGAGTCGGTCCGGCGTCTGGCGGGCGAAGGTCTGGTCGATCTGGCGCCGCAACGCGGGGCGAGGGTGGCCGCGATCGATGCCGCTGTGGCAGCCGAGATCTACGCGGTGCGCCTGCTGCTCGAACCCGTTGCACTACGCGAGTCGGTGGGCCGCGGAACCGACGAGGCGTTCGAACGCTCGGTCACCGACTCGTTCGTGGCGCTCACGAGAGCACGTGGAGTCGCCGAACAGCACGATCGCCATCGCGCGTTCCACCTTGTCCTCATGTCGCGGTGCACCAATCGAACGCTGCTCGCCGAGATCGAGTCGCTCATGGATCGCTCGCGCCTCTTCCAGTTCGTGGCCAAGCCTCTCGCTCGTGGAAGTGCTCATGCCGACGATCACCGCTTGTTGATGGAGTCTGCGGTGGCCGGGCGTGTCGACGACACCATTCGCGTGCACACCGCCCATCTCACCAATACGTTGCGTGCGGTCGAATCGTTGCGCACCACCCACCAGTCAGCAGAGTAAGGAGAAACATGTTCCGTCTCACCAATATCAACGGTCGCTCGGCGTTCCAGTTCGACGATGGTTACGTCGATGTGGCTCTTGTGGCCGGTGACGAGTCGCTGTCCGACCCGATGGCTGCCATCGCGCGATTCGGCGAGTTGTCCGCGTTGTACGCGAAGGCTGCCGCGTCTCCGAAGTCGGCGGGGACGCCGGGAGTGTGCGTTCCGAAACCGTCGAAAGTGTTCGGCATCGGTCTCAACTACAAGTCGCACGCCGCCGAGTCGAAGATGGAATTGCCGCCGGCTCCGCTGACCTTCACCAAGTTCCCGTCCTGCCTCGTCGGCCCTACTGCCGATGTCGTGCTGTCCGGCGACACGGTCGACTGGGAGGTGGAGATCGTCGTCGTGATCGGGAAGGGTGGACGGCACATCGCCGAATCAGCCGCGTGGTCGCACGTTGCCGGGCTCACCCTCGGACAGGACATCTCCGATCGCAAGGTGCAGACCGCGGGCAAACCGCCGCAGTTCTCGCTCGGCAAGAGCTTCGACACGTACGGGCCCGTCGGACCAGCCATCGTGTCGGTCGACGCGTTCCCCGATCGGAACGACATCGGACTCTGGTGTGACGTCTCGGGCGAGCGCATGCAGGAGTCGCGCACGTCCAATCTCATCTTCTCCATTCCGTACCTGGTGTCGTATCTCTCGAGCATCTGCACGCTCGAAGCCGGAGACGTGATCTTCACGGGCACCCCTGATGGCGTGGGTATGGCCAGGGGCCGGCTGTTGAAGGCCGGTGACGTGATCGACAGCGGGGCCGAAGTGATCGGTGCGCTGCGCAACGTGTGCGTCGCGGGCAAGTAGGCGCCGACGTGCCTCTCCATCGTCTCGATTCCATCCGCATCGCGGTTCGCGACGCCGAAGCCCAACGGCGCCTTTACACCACGGCTGGCTTCACCACCGACACGTCGGGCTCGCGTTTCGGCGGGTCCGACGGAGGTGAGCAGGTCGTGTTGGAAGAAGGCGACTTCCGCCGCCTTCTGAACGTGAATGTGCTCTCCAACGATCCGTCCGACATCTCGGTGATCGCGTCACGCCTGACGGGTCTCGGCATCGCGTCGTCCACTCGTGACGGCGTGCTGGTGGCAACCGATCCGGCCACGCGAGTCGAGTTCTCGGTGCGGGTCGCCGAGGCCCCGAAGTCGGCTGTGGCCGATGTGGTCTCGTACAACGCGCCCGGCCACGCCGAACGCATCAATCTGCGGGCGAGCGGAGTGATCCCGCGCGCTCGTGCGCCACGTCGACTCGGCCACATCGTGATCGGTTCGCCCGACATCGAGGGCACCATTCGATTCCTCGTCGAAGGCCTCGGCTTCAAGGTGAGCGACCACTTCCCGGGCATCATCGCGTTCCTGCGGTGCAGCACCGACCATCACAACGTCGCGGTCGTGAACTCGGAGGTGCCGCAACTCCAGCACTACTCGTGGGAGTGCGACGACGTCGATCATGTTGGCCACAACGGCACCACGCTCATCGCGGCTGGCGTGGCCGAGCAGGGCTGGGGCTTCGGCCGACACTACGTCGGCTCGAATTTCTTCTGGTATCTCCTCGAGCCGTCGGGTTCGTTCATCGAGTTCTACTCCGACATGGACATGATCACCGACGACATCGAATGGGAGACGCGCGGGCGCACACCCGTCGGGCCCGAGCACATCGGCAACTCGTGGGGTCCTCGCATGCCACTCGAATTCATCGTTCCACCCGATCTCGACCAGCTGAAGGCCGGCTGGGCGCGGATCGGCTGAACGGAATCTCGACCACATGAAGTACGACGTCGCCATCGTGGGGGCCGGTCCGGTGGGCACCACCTTGGCCGCTCTTCTCGCCAAGCGCGGACTGTCGGTGGTCGTTCTCGAGCGTGATCTCGACATCTACCCGTTGCCGCGAGCGGCGCACCTCGATGCCGAGACCGCGCGCAATCTGCGCGAGGTCGGCGGATGGCTCGACACGCCGGGTTGGTCGATCGCGAACGAAGGCATGGACTTCGTCTCGGGCCAGGGCGAACTTCTGCTGCGGATGTCGTCGAAGCACAACGTCGATCACACGGTGGCCCAGTCGAATTTGTTCCATCAACCTTCGCTCGACCGTCTTCTGCGCGATCAGGCCGTGCGATTCGGAGCCGAGTTCCGTCTCGGTCACGAAGTCACCGCCGTTCAGGAAGTAGGAGATGGAGTTCGCGTCGACGTCGTGTCATCGGGTTCGGCTTCGTCGGTCGAGGCGTCGTGGCTCGTCGGATGTTGTGGGGCCCGGTCGTTCGTCCGGCGTGCACTCGGAGTGACCCAGATCGACCTCGAGTTCAACGAGCCCTGGCTGGTGGTCGACATCATCGTGACCGGTGACGACCCGAATCCCCCCATGCGCGCGGCTCAGGTGTGCGATCCCGCGCGCCCGCACACGATCGTTCCGATGCCAGCCCCACGCCGACGCTTCGAGTTCATGCTTCTTCCTGGTGAAAGTCCCGACGACATCAACCGCACCGAAGTCATCGAGACGTTGATGGCACCGTACTTCGCTCTCGGCAACGCGGAGGTCGAACGTTCGGCGGTGTACACCTTCCACGGATTGATCACCCGCGAGTGGCGACGCGGCCGGATTCTCCTCGCTGGCGACTCCGCGCACCAGATGCCTCCGTTCCTCGGGCAAGGCATGTGCAGCGGAATCCGTGACGCGGTCAATCTGGCCTGGAAACTCTCGGCCGTCGTCCGCGGAGCCAACGACGCGCTGCTCGACACCTATCAGCCCGAGCGTTCACCGCACGTGCAGCGCATCGTCGAATCAGCGGTGGGCTTCGGGCGCATCATCTGCACTCTCGATCCGAACGAAGCCGCCGAGCGCGATCGCAACATGCTGGCCGCTCGGGCCGCCAACCCATCCGACATCGGCGAGGCGCCGCAACCGTCGTTGTCCGGATCGTCGTTGATCGTCGACGGCGCGGGCTACGTGGTGAGCGACGGCCGCCTGGACGGTGTCGTGTTCGACGAAGTACTCGCGGGCCGATGGGCGGTGGTGGTGTCGAACGATTTGGTTCTGAACGCCGCCG
Source organism: uncultured Bifidobacterium sp. (assembly GCA_964513215.1). Classification (GTDB taxonomy): domain Bacteria; phylum Actinomycetota; class Acidimicrobiia; order Acidimicrobiales; family Ilumatobacteraceae; genus Casp-actino8. The sequence goes on along the minus strand of CAZELU010000016.1, from coordinate 10,980 downwards.
ACCAGGCGGTGTTGCGTCGGATCGATGCCCTCGTGCTGCCGGCGCGAGCCGGTCAAGTCACGCAACGAGTTCTCGACAACGCACAAACCGACGTCGTCGTCGTTCGTCCCGACCGAATCGTTCTCGGTTCGGGTCGAGCGGGCCTCGATGCGTTGGCACGGGTGGTCGACGAATTCGCTCTCGTGCCCTGACGTGCGTCAGTCGGGCATCACGAGCACGGGTTTGATCACCGCACCGCTCGCGCTGGCCTTCTCGGCCTCGTTGATCTGATCGAGCGGGAACTCGGTGATGAGCTCGTGGTACGGGAACTTCCCGTCGGCGTTGAGTCGGGCGAGATACGGGATGAATTCGTTGGGTACCGAATCACCTTCCATCACACCGGTGATGGTTCGTCCGCTGATCATCGACAAGAAGTCGACACTCAGATCTCCGAAGCCCACGCCGGCGAGGGCGATGGTGCCGATCACGTTGAGTGCGGCCTGACTCGCGCGTACGACGGCGGCGTTGCCGGTGGTGTCGAACGCGTAGTCGGCGCCGCCACCGGTGGCGGCCTGAATCGCTGCGGTGATGTCGGCCGGAGCCCCCGACACGGTGTGAGTGGCTCCGTACTTCTTGGCCAGATCGAGACGGCTCTGATGTCGGTCGACCGCGATGATGGTGGAAGCACCGGCGACCTTGGCAGCCATCACAGCCGACAGGCCGAGTGCTCCGGCTCCGCTCACCACGACGCTGGTGCCGGCTTCGACGGCCAACGTGTTGAGAATCGCACCGGCACCGGTCTGGATTCCGCAACCGAGCGGACCCATGGCGCGGATCGGTGATGACGCATCGACCTTCACGACCGACGTTTCGGCGGCGATGGTGTGCGTGGCGAACGACGACTGGCCGAAGTAGTGCGAACCGACGCGTTGGCCTCC
>CAZELU010000016.1:0-9963 GCA_964513215.1 uncultured Bifidobacterium sp. | reverse complement strand
CGAACCAGAACTTCGCGCGGGCCGGGTGACCCCAGTTCGAGTTTCTCGATGGTGAACGGGCCGCTGCCGGTGCGCAGAACTGCTGCAGTGATCTTCATTCAGCCGAGAGTAGCCGTGACTCGTGGGCGCAGATCGGGCCACGAGTTGGCCAAGCCGGCGTGCAGGGGGTACGACTCGACTTCGGGGATGGGTACCCACGCGACGGCGTCGGATTCGTAGTTGCCTTCGTCCACCAGCACGTCGCCGCGAACGTGAGCGATCACGGTGTAGTAGCCCCAATTGAGGTGGTCGTCGAGGAAGACGTCTTTCACCTCGACAGCGTTCACGTCGACGCCGACTTCTTCCCAGGCCTCGCGCACCGCGGCTTCCACCGGGTCTTCGTGCGAATCGAGAGCCCCACCCGGAATCGACCACGTGCCACCGCCGTGAGTCCAGACCGCGCGCAACTGCAGCAGAACATGCGGTTCGGGAAGATCGGTGCGCACCATCAGCAGGCCCGCGGCACCGTAGATACCCCAGTGACGCGAGTTGCAGCGCTGGCAGAAGACCCAGCCGTCACCGTCGCGAAAACCCACGCTCCGATGTTGCCACGCGCGTGACCCGAAGGAGAAGGTCAGTGCGTCGACGCCATTGCGGCGGTTTCGACCGGACGCCGTGTGCGGTGGACGCCCGCGAGCGAGTATCCGAGAGCGATCAAGACGATCATGATCACGGCCGTGGCGAGGAACGTGGTTCCACGACCGAACGAGTCGTAACTCCAACCGGCGAGTGACGCGGCGATTCCGCCGGTGAGGGTTTGCATTCCACCCAACAGTCCTTGGGCGCCGGCCTGGCGTTCGGTGGGCGCCGCCATTCCGACGGCAACACCAGCACTGGTGACCGTGAAGCCGTCGTTGACGATGTGAAGCAAGAACACGCCCATCATGAGACTGGGCTCGGGAAGGAATCCGTAGAAGCTCATGCACAGCGCGCCCACGAGCATGCCGATCGCCCCGGTCTTGTACGGGCCGACTCGTTGGGCGAGACGGCCACCGTACGGACCGAGGACGATCATCGGCAGAACGAACAGAGCCACACCCGTGTTGGCCATCCACGACGGCGCGTCGAGGTCTTCCATCATGACGGCCCAGAGCGAGTCGAACGTTCCGATCATGAGGTAGAGGGCCACACCGATGAGGACGGCGGCGAGTACACCGCGGTTGCGAAGTAGGTCGAGCGCGAGCTTCTCGCTCGGCTGATCGTCGACGGCCGTTTCGGGAATGGGCAAGTTCGCCAATGCCAGCGACACACCGATGATGGCGACGATGAGGACCAGGTATGGCGATGCGATGCCGAAGCGGTCGACGGTGAGTACCGCGAGCACCGGCCCAGTGGCGAAGCCGGCCACGTCGACACTGAGCAGCCGGCCCATGTTGGTGCCGAGGTTCTCGGGGTCGGCCACGATCACGATGCGACGCAACGCCGGCATGGCCATTCCGGCACCGATACCCATGAGAAGTCGCCCGGAACTGAGGAGCATCGCGGTGGTTCCGTAGGCCATGAGAAGGAGGCCGGCGATCTGAGCGGTGAAGCCGATGACGAGAAGCTTCTTGGCGTGACCGCGATCGGCTAGGGGAGCGAGTGACAACTGCCCGACGAACGACGAGAAGAACCCCATCGCCACGATGAGTCCGAGGAACGACTCGGAGATTCCGTACTCGTCGCGGTAGTCGTCGAGCATCGTGAACATCACGCCGTACGACGCGGCGAGGAAGAATGTGGCCGCCTGAAGCGTTCGAACGAGACTCTTCACCGGCACGGTGAAGACGCTAGCGGTTGGTCACGAAGCGTGGCGGCTGATTAAGTCGTCGAGATAGTCGGCGCTGGCCTCTTCGAGCTGCGAACAACTCTCGAGGACATCGATCACTCGCTGATCGGGATGACGCGCGGCGATGTTTCGCCAAGCCTGCGCACCTTGTCGTTCGGCGTTGGCCTGAATGCGCAACTGATCCCACACACTGAATCGCGAGAACGTGTCGTAGTACACCTTCTTGGCTTCTGGGAGTGGCGCCACGAGTTGATCGCGCAACGACTCGTCGAGAGCGAACGCACCTTCGATGCGGTTGGCGATCTCGTCTTCGCTCTCGGCGCACTTCAACAAACCATCACGGTGCTCGGGGAGATCATCGGCCCACTGGCGATAGCGATCGGCGGCGGTGCGCTCGAGGAGAGCGAGGAAGCGTGGCATGGCCTCGGCCGGCACGCGTCCGATGTACGGGCCGAGCAGTTCACCGAAACGCGGGATCTCGAGCTGCGACATGACGTCACGATAGACGCTGGGCCGAGCCACCATCGGAGCCGACTAGCGTTCGCGTCGTGGCCATGTCGATCACGCCCGTGACCGGAGTTCTCGGTGCCGAGATCCGCGACGTTCGCCTGGCCGATCTCCACGGCTCCGAACTGGCGGAGTTTCGGGCCGCTCTCTGCGAGCACGAGGTCGTGGTGGTGCGCGACCAGTTCATCAGCCCGGCCGACCAGTCGACGTTCTCGCGTCGATTGGGCCCCTCGGGCGAAACCCCCTTCGTGGTGACGATGCCCGAGTACCCCGACATCATCAAGGTGGTGAAGGAGGCCGACGAGGGAGCGGCGTTCAATTTCGGCGGCGCCTGGCACTCGGATTTCTCGTTCCAGCCCGAGCCACCGTCGTTCACGATCTTGGCTGCCGTCGACGTTCCGCCGTGGGGCGGCGACACCGTCTTCACCTCGATGACCGCCTCGTGGAACGCGCTCGATGCCGGCACCCGAGAGCGCTTGTCCTCGCTCACTGCGGTTCACACCGCGCGTGACGCCTACAGCCGCAAGATGCAGCCGCTTCACTCGGGAATGCGCGGAATGACCATCGTGTGCGACGACGCGGCCAACGACGAGTTCCGGCACCCGATGGTGTGCCGTCACCCCGAGACCGGCAAGACCGTGCTCTTCTTCAACCGCGCGTACGTGCGCGACATCGATGGTCTCGATCGCGACGAAGCACAGGCGCTGATCTCGTTCCTGCATCATCACTCGACCGACGCTCGTTTCACTTACAGGCATCGCTGGCTGCCCGGAGACGTGGTGATCTGGGACAACCGGTCAACTCAGCATCTGGCGGTGAACGACTACGGCGGATTCCGGCGCGAACTGCATCGCACGACCATTGCTGGTTCGCGTCCCGTTGCCCCATGAGTGAGCGCTGCGCTTGGGCGATCTCGTCGCCTCTCATGATCGAGTACCACGACACCGAATGGGGTTTCGCGGTGGCCGACGATCGTCGCCTGTTCGAGAAGATCTGCCTCGAAGGATTCCAGAGCGGATTGTCGTGGTCCACCATTCTGAACAAGCGGGCCGACTTCCGTCGAGTGTTCGCCGACTTCGATGCCGAGCGGGTGGCTCGGTTCGGGCCTCGCGATGTGGAGCGGCTGCTGAAGGATGCGTCGATCGTTCGTCATCGGGGGAAGATCGAGTCGACCATCAACAACGCTGGCCGCGTGGCCGATCTGGTCGACGAGTTCGGGTCGTTGGCCGACTTCGTGTGGCGTTACGAACCCGATCCGGCATCACGGCCAGCCGATCCGACACCCGATCAGGTCTACTCGTTCGTGACGTCGCCCGAGTCGGTCGCCCTCTCGAAAGATCTGAAGAAGCGGGGCTGGTCGTTCGTGGGGCCGACCACCATGTACGCGTTCATGCAGTCGATGGGTCTGGTGAACGACCATCACGCAGGCTGCGTCGTGCGGGAGGCCGCCGAGCGGTCGCGGCGGGCCGCGACTCGAAAGTGAACCATTCGTTCACACCGGTCGGACCGATCTGGGAGAATGAGGAACTGTGAGCGACAACACCGACACTCGCACTTCCTGGCTGAGTCCCGACCAATTGGCCCAGGTCCGCGCCAACGTGCCGCTGGTGTACGTCGACGCCGTTCCGGTGCGGGTCGATTCGCACGGTCGGGTGGTGCAGGTTGGTCTGTTGTTGCGCGTGGCGGCCGACGGATCGATCAGCCGCATGCTCGTGTCGGGCCGCGTGCTGTACGGCGAGCGTGTGCGTGACGCGCTCATTCGCCACCTCGAGAAGGATCTCGGCCCGCTCGCGTTGCCGCGGGTGCCACCCAACCCGGCGCCGTTCACGATCGCCGAGTACTTCCCCGATCCTGACGTGAGTGGCTTCACCGATCCGCGCCACCACGCGGTGAGCCTGGCTTACGTGGTGCCGGTCGACGGTGAGTGCACGCCCACGCAGGAGGCGCTCGACCTGGCGTGGTTCAGTCCGTCCGAGGCGGCCAGCGTCAAGATCACCGCCGACATGACGGGTGGCCAGGATCGCCTGCTCCGACTGGCTCTCGGCCACGTCGGCGAATTGCCCTAGAGCTTTCGACCGACTCGGTCAGTCGCCGTTCGGGCGCCGCTTCACCACACGGCGGGTTCGGCGACGTGCCGTGGGATTGCTGACGACCTGAGTCTCGTCGTCGACGTCGATGGTGATGCCGTCGTTGTCGATGTCGCCCGGCTCGCCCGAGGCTTCCCACACCGCTGGCTCCTCATCTTTGGGTTTGCGGCCGAGCACTCGGTCGATGCCGAGCATGCTGCTGGCCACCACCGCACCGACGGCTCCGTACTTGCGACGCGCGCGTTCGATCATGGCCGCGTCGGCGTTCTGCGGTTGGGGTTCGTCGTCGCGTTCGGGTCGGTTGCTCATGGGTATGCCACAACAGCGTGTCGACACGAATCTACGCTGGGATCGTGTCGGGAGGGGCCCGCCTGAATCGTGCAGTGTCCGCCATGCGGACCGCACTCGTGAATCAGTCGACCCTGCGCGTCGATGCGGTGGCCGGTTTGTGGCCGTTGCCCTCCGAACACAGCGTGATCGAGGGCATTCATCGCGATGGTCGTTGCGTCTCGATCGAATGGGACGACGGCATCGTGCTCGAGACATGGGTCCGCTGGAAGGGTTCGTGGGAGCTCTATCGGTCGAATCAGATGTGGAGACTTCCCATGTCGTTCGCTCGCGTGGTGATCGAAGTGCCGGGATGGACCGCGGTGTGCTTCGGATCAGTGGCCGTCGATTCGTATCGCATGCCCGATCGCCATCGTCATCCCCAGAGTGGTGGGGTCGGTCCCGATCTGCGCCGGGAAGATGTCGACCTCGGCTCCGTCGTCACGCGGCTGTTCCATCCGGTGCGAGCCGGCATGTCGATCTTCGACGCGTTGGGTGATCCTCATGTTCTCGTCGGGTCCGGCAACGTCGATCGTTCGGAAGTGTTGTGGGCACTCGAGTTGAGCCCCTTCACTCCTGTGAGCGAACTCGAGTACGACGACGTGTGGACGATCGTTCAGGCCATGGGCCGCGCGGTGCGCGATGGCCACCGATCGTTGTCGGTGTACGGACGGGTGGGTCAGCCGTGCGTGCGTTGCGGTTCGTCCATCACGGGTGCGCGCCAAGGTGAAGATCGCCGCATGGCGTACTGGTGCACCGCCTGTCAGGCGGGCGACGGCCAGCGCTTGGTTCCGCCCTCGTCTCTCGAGGTGTCTGCGCCGGCCGATGTTCTTTATCTGAACGAAGCGCGGGCGGCCCGACAGCGGGTGCGAATCTTCGACGATCTGCGCGATTTCGGCTGACGATCGCGGCGACTCAGGTCGCGGAGATCGCTTCGAGCACGTCGAGCTTGGCGGCCCGCCGGGCCGGACCGATGGCCGCCACCACGCCCACCACGATGGCGGCGATGAGCACCGTGACGATCGTGTTGTACGGAACGACGATGGTGGTCACGAACGATTCGGGCAGGGCGAAGGTGACGGCGGCGCCCAACGGAACACCGACGACGATGCCGAGCACGGCACCGAACACGGCCACGATCACGGCTTCCCATCGGATCGAACGCTTGAGCATCTTCTTGCTCATGCCAACGGCGCGCAGCAGACCGAACTCGCGCGTACGTTCGAACACACTGAGCGCCATGGTGTTGGCGATACCCAGGACGGCGATGGCGATGGAGATGATGAGCAAGCCGTAGATCACGATGAGCAACTGGTTGAACTGGTCTTCCTGGCTCTGCTGGAACTCGGCCTGGTTCTGCACCTCGGCACTCGGGAAGTCCTCGGCGATCTTCTCGACCGCCACCCGTGCATCGTCGATGGTGACACCTTCGGCAATTTTCGCTCCGATGAAGAAGTCGACCGGTTGAGCGGTTGACACCGCCGCGAGTGTGTCGAGTCCGATGAGCCAGTTACCGGCGATGCTGGAGTCGGCGTACACGCCACCTACCTCCAGCGTCTGCTTCGTGCCGTTCTGCCAGGTGATGTCGAGTGTGTCGCCCACGCCCACGGCGTAGTCGCGGGCCGGATCTTCGTGCAGCAGGATCTTGCCGTCGTCGAGTGAGTCGACACTGCCGGTCTTCAACTCGATGTCGACGAGATCCTTGAAAGCCGAGCCGCGCACGGCGCCGATCTGCTTCTCGTCACCATTGACCAGAGCCACCGTCGCGCGGAACGGACTCACCGCACCGAGTTCGGGGAGTTGTTGCAGGCGTTCGGCGAACGCGGCGGGCAGACCTTGGAAGTTCTGCGGACCGTTCGAGATGAAGAAGTCGGCCGTGACCGAACCCTCGATCTGATCGCGGAAGGTCTGGCGAACCGATTCGGCCACCACGGCCACGGTGCTCACGAGAGCGAGGCCGATCATGAGTGCCGATGCTGTGGATGCCGTGCGACGCGGTGTGCGCTGAGCGTTCCGACTGCCGAGACGGCCCGGGATCGAACGTGTCATCGGGAAGAACGGCAGTGGGAGGGTGCGGCTGATCACACGGCTGGCCGGCGCGGCCACCGTGGTGGACAGGCTGGAGACGCCGAGGAAGATGAACACAGCACCGAGGGCGGCGAGGAGCAGAGTGCTCACGACGCTGCCGGGTTGCACGAACACGCCGGTGCCGAAGAACGCGACACCGAGTGCGGTGACGACGGAGCCGACCACGAGGCGCTTGTTCTTCTGCAGTGCCGTGAAGCCGAGTTCGGGTCGCATGGCGGCGACTGGTGGGATGCGGCCGGCGCGAATGGCCGGAATGATGGCCGCGGCGACGGTGACACCCACACCCACGAACAACGAGGCGAGGATCGTGCGGGTCGACACGATGAGTGACGCCGACGGGAAGGCCGCACCGGTGGCGTTGAAGAGCGCGACGATGCCCACGGCCACACCCATGCCGGCGAAGATGCCGAGCACGGTGGCCAACACCGACACGATGAGCGATTCGCCGACGATCATCGAGCGGATCTGGCGTGTACTCGCACCCACGGCGCGCAACAACGCGAGTTCGCGCAGGCGCTGGCTCACGATGATGGCGAAGGTGTTGAAGATGAGGAACGCGCTCACGAACAGCGACACGGCGGCGAATCCGAGCAACACGTTGCCGAAGATGTCGATCACGTCGTTGATCGCACCGGCGGTCTCCTTGGCCGACTGCTCACCGGTGATCACTTCGTACTTGGCGTCGATCGCCGACTGAACCGCTTGCTGCACGTCCTCGCGCGATGCGCCATCGGAGAGGGCGATGTAGAGCGAGTCGGCGCGGTTCTCGGCGCCGAGGAATTCGTTGGCGGTTTGTGGTTCGAACGCGATGATGGCGGCGCCACCGCCGTTCGAGGTGCTACCGGTGCCGTTCAGGCCCACCAGTTCGAATTCGCCCTTGCCGGTGGGGCCCACGATCGTGACGGTGTCGCCGATCTCGTAGCCGGCGCGGCGAGCCGACGACTGGTCGAGGGTGATCTCGCCCGGGCCGCGAGCGATGTCGCCTTCCACCAAGGTTCGGCCGTCGAGTCCGTCGGGACCCTCCCACGCGATGCCGAACGACGGCCCGGTGGTTCGCAACGGTTCGCCGTCGGACGTGATCACCGTGGCGGCGCGAAGGATGTTGATCTCGACCTTGTCGACGCCGGGCACGGCGGCGATGGAATCGATGAGTTCGAACGGAACCGGGTCGCGCTCGGCGCGAGCCGCATCACCGAAGGCGACGGTCGATCGCACTTCGAGGTCGACCTCGCCCGAGAGTGTGGCGAACAGTTCGTTGATGGCGCGCTTGACGCTGTCGGTGAGCACGAAGGCGCCCGACACGAACGCCACACCACTCACGACAGCGAGCACCGTGAGGAAGATGCGCCACTTGCGCGCGAGAACTCCGCGCAGGGTCAGACGGGGGACCGGGGACGACATGAGTAGGGAGGTCAGCTGCCGAGGCTCTTCATGCGGTCGAGAACACGATCGGCCGTGGGCTCGGTCATCTCGTCGACGATGCGGCCGTCGGCGAGGAACACCACACGATCGGCGTACGACGCGGCGACGGCGTCGTGCGTGACCATCACGATGGTCTGCCCGAACTCACTCACGGCGCGACGCATGAACTTCAGGATCTCGGTGCCGGTGCGGCTGTCGAGATTGCCGGTGGGTTCGTCGGCGAAGATGATGCGCGGCCGGCTGGCCAGCGCGCGGGCCACGGCCACACGCTGCTGCTGACCGCCCGACAGTTCGCTCGGACGATGATCGAGGCGATCGCGCAGATTGACGGCATCGACCACTTGATCGATCCAGGCCTGATCGCCCGACTCGCCACCGAGGTCGAGCGGGAGTCGAATGTTCTCGAGAGCCGTGAGCGTAGGAATGAGGTTGTAGGCCTGGAAGATGAAGCCCACTTGCTCGCGGCGCAGACGCGTGAGTGCTTTGTCGCTCAACTCGGAGATGTCGGTGTCGCCGATGCGCACCGTGCCCGAGGTGAGTGAATCGAGACCGGCGAGGCAGTGCATGAGAGTGCTCTTGCCCGATCCGGAGGGACCCATGATGGCGGTGAAGCGGCCGACGTCGAACGTGACGGTGACGCCGTCGAGGGCGCGCACTTCGCTGTCGCCCTTGCCGTAGATCTTGAACGCGTCGACGGCGGATGCAGCGGCCGTGAGCGTGGGGGTTGAGGACTCCGACATGTCTTCAGTCTGCCGTTAGGTTGGCCCGATGCACCCCACGGGGCTCATCATCGGGCGGTTCGATCCACCCCATCTGGGTCATTCGTACATGATTCGATGGGCGGCCGAACGGTGCGCGCGTCTCGTCGTGTTCGTGAACACCAAGGATGGTGAAGCGGCTCCGGGTGAACTGCGGGCGAAGTGGCTTCAAGATCTGCACCCCGATGTGACGGTTGTCCGGGTGCAGCACTCTCTGCACAACGACTGGAACGACGCGGGTCTGTGGGACAAATGGATGACGTTGCTGCGTTCGAAGTGGCCGTTCGACGACGGCCCGCACGTGGTGGTGTCGAGTGACTTCTACGTGAAAGAACTCGCCGATCGCTTCGGCGCCGAAGCGTTGGTGTGCGATCCGGAACGCGTGAACGTTCCGATCAGCGCGACTCTCGTACGCAACGACCCAGCGTCTCACCTCGAGAAGTTGGCTCCCGAGGTGAAGCGCTGGGTCGAAGAGAACTGGCTGAGTTGACTACTTCTTGTTCGGCTGAGCGAGGACGCGCAAGTACGGCTTGACCGTCTTCCAACCCTGCGGGAACAGCGTCTTGGCCTCGTCGTCGGTGACGGCGGCGCCGATGATGACGTCCTGGCCGTCCTTCCAGTTGGCCGGTGTGGCGACCTTGTACTGCGCGGTGAGTTGCAGGCTGTCGATCACGCGCAGGATTTCGTCGAAGTTGCGACCGGTGGACGCGGGGTAGGTGATGGTCAGTTTCACCTTCTTGTCGGGTCCGATCACGAACACGCTGCGCACCGTCAGCGTGTCGTTGGCGTTCGGGTGGATCATGTCGTAGAGATCGCTCACCGTGCGATCGGGGTCGCCGATCATCGGGAAGTTGACGGGCGTGCCTTGGGTCTCGGCGATGTCGCCTTCCCACTTCACGTGGCTGTCGACCGGATCGACCGACAGGCCGATCACCTTCACGTTGCGCTTGTCGAACTCGGGCTTGAT
>CAZELU010000015.1:0-44560 GCA_964513215.1 uncultured Bifidobacterium sp. | reverse complement strand
CCGTCAATGAAAAAGAGGGCCGGTTGCCCGGCCCTCTCTCTCACACGAAACGACGAGGTCGTCAGAGCCCGATGTCGGGATTGATGAACTCGTTGGTGTAGAGCGTCTCCGCGGTGAGATCGGCCGGCACGTCGAGGCCGGCATCCTTCATCTGCTGGAGCACCTTGTTGGCGCGGTCGAAGTCGAAGTTGCCCAAGGTCTTGTCGGGGCCATTGCCCACCAGACCGAGCTTCTTCTGAGTCTCGACCGAGTACTTGGCCACTCCTTCGCCATACACCCAGAAGTCGGCGTACTTCTCGACAGCGTCGATGATGATCGCGTTGGCGCGGTCAGGGCTGTTCACGAAGTCGATAGCCGCCTGCTGAACGATCGGCACGAAGAGCTTCAAGCAATCCGAGAGCTTGTCCTTGTCGGCGGCGCGAATGGCCAACGTCGCGGCGTAGATCTCGAAGCCGGCGTCGTGGATCAACTGATACGCGACGTCCTTGCCCCACTCGGCGAATTCGTTCTTGTACTGCCACGGCTCGGCCGACGCGAATCCCTGCTGGGCGATCTTTCCGCCCTCGGAGATGAAGCGCGTGGGCGATCCGTCGTACGACGGGTCGATCTGGTCCTCGCTCACGACGCCTTCAGCCTTGAAGACTTCGAGGTAGGTGCCACCGGCGAACACGTTCATGGTGACGCCCTGTGCACCGAGATCGGCGATCGTCTTCACGTCGGGGTAGGTCTCGGGGTCCCACATGATGATCTGCGGGTTGATCTCGAGAGGAGCGACCACCGACAGGAGCGGAATCTCGTCGTAGCTGAAGGCCTGGTCGTCGGTTGCCGCGTAGCCGATCGTGATCGATTCGTCAGCCGCCATGGTGGCCGACACCGGCTGGAAGCCGATGGCCGGACCGCCGGTACGAACTTCGAGCGTCACGCCCGTGTCCTTTCCGGCCGAGTCGATGAGCGTGCCGGACACGATCTTCTTCTCGGTGTCGACTGAGTAGTCCTCACCCAGCATCTGGTACAGCGCACCGTGCTCGGCCTCCGGGAACCAGTCGGTCTGAATGACGATCGTCTCGGGGCATGCCCCTGACAGAACGCCTTCTCCACCTGACGCGCCGCTCGAGCCCCCGTCGTCGTCGCCACCGCACGCGCTGAGCGCACCGACGGCCACGAGCGGAAGCGCGAGCAGGAGTCCCTTGCTTCTTGCCCTCATGTTTCCTCCCCTAAGACGCCGACACGTATCGGCGAGTTGGAGCGAACCTTAGTGTGCGACCGAACGCCATTTCGTCCGGAGAGTCGGCGTTGAACGAAAACTTCACACGCACGAAACCGAGCCGAGATCGAGCCCTCGGGCGCTCGTGGTCCGGCCGATTATGCTCGCGGTTCGGGGGCGACCGTGCCCCGGTCTGGAGTTCGAATGTCTCAACCGGCTTTGTCGTTCAGGAATGTCTCGATGACGTTCCCCGACGGCACCCGCGCGTTGTCCGACGTGTCGTTCGACGTCGATCGCGGTGAGTTCGTGACCATCGTCGGCCCGTCGGGCTGCGGAAAGTCCACCCTGCTCAAGATCGCCTCCGGTCTGCTGAACGCCTCGGCGGGCGAGATCTCGGTCGACCGCGACCGGATCGGCTACGTCTTCCAGGACGCGACCCTGCTGCCGTGGCGTACGGTTCGTCGCAACGTCGAACTCCTCGCCGAACTGCACGGCATCGACAAGGCCGAGCGGACCGCATTGGCACAGACCGCCATCGATCTGGTCGGTCTGCAGGGATTCGAGAACCACTTCCCCCGGTCACTGTCGGGTGGTATGCGTATGCGCGCGTCCTTGGCGCGAACGCTCACGTTGAAGCCCCCGGTCTTCTTGTTCGACGAGCCGTTCGGAGCGGTCGACGAGATCACCCGGGAACGGCTCAACGAAGAAACCCTCCGTCTGTTCGAGCAGGAGCGCTTCGCCGGCCTGTTCATCACCCACTCGATCAGCGAAGCGGTTTTCCTGTCGACGAAGGTCTACGTCATGTCTTCCCGGCCGGGCCGGCTGGTGGCTTCGTTCGACGTTCCCTTCGAGTACCCACGTCGACCCGACATCCGGTTCGACGCCCGATTCGCCGAACTCTGCGGCCAGGTCAGCTTGGCCCTGCGAGGAGCGCACTCATGAGCGACCCCACCACCTTCGACCCGGTCGAGGCGATCATCGCCGATGCCGGGCAGATGCCCGAGGCGAAGCGGTCGCGCAGATCGACGTTCGCTGCTGTGGTCCTGCCGCCGCTCGCCGTGGGCGTCGCGATCGTCGGGCTCTGGTACTTCATCAGTTACGTGTTGCTCGATCCGAAGCGGCGCTTCCTTCTCCAGCCGCCGCACGAGGTCTGGAACGTCGGCTTCGCCGATTGGGACAACTTCTCCACGATGCTCGAGGGAATGTGGTCGAGTACCAAGGTCGCGTTCTGGGGTCTCCTCATCGCGATCCTGCTCGGATTTCTTCTGGCTGTCGTCATGAGTCAGGCCAAGGTCGTCGAACGCGCGATCTTCCCGTACGCAGTGGTGCTCCAGGCCATTCCGATTCTCGCCATCGTCCCGCTCATCGGCTTCTGGTTCGGCTACGGCTTCTCGTCGCGAGTGCTCGTGTGCGTGATCATCGCGTTGTTCCCGATCGTCGTGAACACGTTGTTCGGCCTGCTGTCGGCCGAACAGGGAATGCACGACCTCTTCACGTTGCACAAGGCGTCTCGCCTGACGCGGTTGCGCCGTCTCATGTTCCCCGCAGCCCTGCCGGCGGTGTTCGCCGGCCTGCGAATTTCGGCCGGCCTGTCGGTGATCGGCGCGATCGTCGGTGACTTCTTCTTCGGTCAGGGCGAAGTCGGAATCGGCCAGCTGCTCAAGCGCTACGCGAACCGTCTCGAAGGCGAGCAGTTGTTCGCGTCGGTGATTCTGTCGAGCGCCCTTGGTGTGTCGGTGTTCTTGTTCTTCGGTTGGCTCTCGGGTCGACTGATCGGCAAGTGGGCCGGCGAATCACGCGGAAGCTGACGGGAGCTCCGGGCTCATCTGGTACGAGAGGTCGGTGCGCTGGCGCCACAGCGCCGGGATGATGTCGCGGTACGCGTGAAAGATTCCGCGGTACGGCGCCGGGAGATCGTGACCGATCAGACGGTGTAGTCGGGGCAGGTTGTGATACGGCACCGACGGGAACATGTGGTGCTCGAGGTGGTAGTTCATGTTCAGATACAGAAATCGCAGCACCGGATTCATGTACACGGTTCGCGTGTTGAGTCGGTGGTCGAGGACGTCCTCGGCCAGTCCGGCGTGTTGAGTGGTTCCGAAAACCACCAACAGCCAACGTCCGTACAACGACGGTAGGCCCACCAACATGAGCGGCAGAAAACTCGTCGTGACCACGCTGACGGCGATCGTGACGAGCCAGAGAGCGGCGTGAACGCGACCCCAGAAGATGGCTCGAGCGGCTTCGCGTGGCGGCACGTAGTCGGCCTCGGCTGCTGTCAACCGGCCGACGACGTTGGTGGCGTACTTCTTGAACTCGGCCCACGTGCTGAGGATGCCGAACATGTCGGCCACGATCTTCCAGAAACGAACCGGCCTCTGATACGCGATTTCGGGATCGCGACCCACGATGATCGTGTCGGCATGGTGCCGATGGTGACTCCAACGCCACGAGACCGGCTCGCGAACGTCCATGAACGACGCGATCTGGTACACGACATCGTTGGCCCATCGTGAGCGGAAGGCGGTGCGGTGTCCGCATTCGTGCCAGCGCGCGTCGGACGCCGAGCCGTACAGGGTTCCGTACACGAAGGCGGCGGGAAGCGTCCACCACGAGAACCAGGTGACGACGAGCCACCATCCGGCGGCGACGGTGAGGGCCAGCCACAAGATCGTGTGGAAGGTGGCCGGATTGTTTCGCCGCGTCATGATCGCGAGAAGTTCGTCGCGCTCGACCGGCGACTTGTACCACGTGGCCCCGGCCAGACCGCTCCGAGACGCGCGATCGTTCTCGGGTCCGGTCAGTGTGTAGTCACGCGCCACGAGCGAAGTGTAAACGCAGACGATCGATGGTTTCGATCGCACCATCGACCATCGCGCTCAGATCGCCCCCGTCGACGAGCGCGAGGCCGAGACTGTCGGGGGCGAACTCGGAAGCGAGTGACGCGAGGCGAGGGGCCAGAGACTCAGGCGTGCCGGCGATCGACCAGCGGTCTTCCGGAGTGATGAAGCGCACCGATTGGTAGAGAGCAATCGCAATCGGTCGGTGCGACCGAGCGAGTCCGATCACGCGGCCGATGTCGTGATGCTCGAACCCTGACAAGAAGACCCCGTCGGCCTCACGGGAGGCCAGGCGATTCAACTGTTCGCCGCGCGCACCGACGAATTGCGGAATCGATCGTGGCGGCGCGGCGTGAGCGGGTGGCGTGTAACCCGCATCCGAGTGGCCGCGCATGACCGCGCCAGCCGTGCGGAGTGCGTCTCGAACGATGCCGACCGGACGTTCGGTCGACAGGCCGAACGGTTCGAGTGATTCGTGGCCACCCACACCCCAGCCCAACGTGAGTCGGCCGTTGCTCAATTCGTCGACGGTCATGGCGGTCGACGCCACTGCGCCGGGATGACGCAACAGTGGTGAGGTGATGCCGACCCCGAAGCGAATCGTCGAGGTGACCGGCGCGGCAGCCGCGAACAATGCGAGCGGTTCGCGGGCGACGCCCTCGTCGGCGATCCAGACCTCGTCGACACCGGCGACGTCGAGACGTCGAATCGATTCGACGATCTGTTCGGCGGGTGCCACTGGGTAGATCCACACGCCGAGCCTCACGCATGCAGTCTTTCACGAGGCACCGAGTCGCGTCGGGGAGCGTGTCAGAATGAGGCCGTGACCGACCACCTGATCCGCAACGTGGTGGACGCCAGCGGTCGGACCATCGACGTGCACCTCTCGGCCGGTCGTATCGCCGCCGTCGGTGCGAATCTCGCGGTTGACGCGTCTGTCGTCGCAGACGCGTTCGACGGTCGCGGGTGGATCGTTCTGCCGGCGCTCGCCGAGCCGCATGCTCATCTCGACAAGGCGCTCACGGCGCACAAGGTTCCGAACCCGAAGGGTGACCTGATGGGCGCCATCGAGGCCTGGATCGGCGCGGCCGAACGCGGTGTGTTCGGACTCGAAGAGATGACCGAACGCGCTGTCACGGCCCTCACCAAGTTGGTGGCGTCCGGCGTCACGTTGGTGCGTACGCACGTCAACGTGGGGGAGTCCGACTCCGACCTCATGCATCTGCGAGCGATCCACGCGGCCCGGCGGGCCATGGAGCATCTGGTCGACGTGCAGATCGTCGCTCTCATGCACTCTCCGCTCAGTGGAGCCGATGGTGCGGGAAATCGCAAGGCCCTGGCGGCGGCTCTCGAGTTCGGAGTCGATCTCGTGGGTGGCTGTCCTCATCTCGAGGCCGACGGTCGCGGAATGATCGATGTGGCACTCTCGGCCGCGGCCGACGCGGGTGTCGGTGTCGATCTGCACGTGGACGAAACGCTCGACCCGAACATGTTGACTCTGCGCGATCTTGCCACCGCGGTGATCGATCGCGGATTCGCGAGCCCGGTCGCGGCCAGCCACTGCGTGAGTTTGTCGATGCAGCCCCTCGGTGTGCAGCGCGAGGTGGCGGCGCGCGTGGCCGAAGCCGGAGTGGCGATCGTTCCGCTGCCGCAGACGAATCTCTTCTTGCAAGGTTGGGATCATCACACGGCGATGCCCCGCGGCATCACGCCCATCGACGTTCTGCGCGAGGCGGGGGTCGTCGTGGCCGCCGGTGGCGACAACGTCCAAGATCCGTTCAATCCCGTCGGACGATCCGATCCGCTCGAGACCGCGGCTCTTCTCGTGATGGCCGCTCATCAGATGCCGAACGTGGCGTACGACATGGTCAGCAACGACGTCCGACGAGTGCTCGGCCGTGCGGTCATCGACATCGCACCCGGTGCCCCGGCCGATCTGCTCCTGGTGCGCTCGCGCTCGATTCGCGAGACGATCGCCGACGCGCCGGTCGATCGTCGCGTGTACCGCGCGGGCCGACTGGTGTCGGTGACGGCCTCCACTCACTGGATGGACCAACGGCCCTAGACGGTCGGGGTACGACTGGTACTCTCGAAGTAGTTGGGAGGTCTCGTGAAAGTCGGTGCATTCTTCTTCGGTGGAGTCGAGATGGACGATGCGGGTGGTGGCCCGCCGCATCCGATGGACCGCAGATACTCCAACGAGCACATGTGGAAGGCGACGCTCGACTACGTGAACTCGGCCATCGAAGCCGATCGCCTCGGGTTCGAGTCGTTCTGGACCACCGAGCACCACTTCCAATACGAGGGCTACGAGGTCATTCCCAACGGACTGCTCATCTCGACCTGGATCGCGGCTCAGACCAAGCGCATCAAGTTGGGTGCGATGTTCAACGTGGTTCCGCAGTGGAACCCGATGCGGTTGGCCGAAGACTTCGCGACCCTGCACAACCTGTCGGGTGGTCGCGGCGTACTCGGCGTGGGCCGTGGCACCGTGCCGCGCGAGGTATTGCACCTCAACGACAAGGGTGTGTCGATCGGGTCGCACGACAACCCCGAGAAGTCGGCCGACGACGACTTGAACCGTGAGGTGTTCGAGGAGTCGATGGAGATCGTCCGTCGCTCGCTCACGCAGGAGACCTTCAGCTTCTCGGGCAAGCACTTCCAGATTCCGTTACCGGGTATTCCCGACCGTGGTAGCACCGTTCAGGACCTCACTTTGGTGCCGCGCCCGCTGTATCCGTTCGAGATCTGGCAGGCGGTCACGAGCCCGCCCACGCTCGACTACGTGGCCAAGGTCGGACATTCGGCCGTGTTCTGGAACCAGCACTATTCGTTCATCAAGCGGTTCTGGGACGTGTACGGCGAGAAGTACGCGGCTGCTCACGACGGAGCCACACTTGCGCCCAGTGCCAATCGCATGCTCGTCATCTCGATTCGGATCGAGGATTCGTACGAGAAGGCGTGGCAGAGCGCTACGCCTGGGCACGACGAGTTCTGGAAGTTCCTCGGACCGTACGGTTGGAGTCGCGGCTACATGGGCGAAGATGGCAAGCCAGCCAAGCCCGGTCTCATTCCCACGCTTCAGGAGTCGGTCGACAACAAGACGATCCTGCTCGGGACTCCCGAGCAGGTTGCCGAGGGTGTGCAGTTCTACAAAGACCTCATCGGCCTCGACTACATCACGATCTTCCCGCACATGCTCGGCGACTCGTACAAGAAGGCCGACGAGCAGATGGCGCGGTTCATGCACGAGGTCATGCCGCTGGTCAAGTGACCAGTCAGCAACTCAGCACGTGACCGACTCCGATCTCATCGCTCGGTTCCGACCGTCCGACCCGGAGTTCATCGCCGATCCGTATCCGGCCTTGTCGGCGATTCGCGAATCGACACCGATCTTTCGTAATCCGGCCACCGGACAGTGGACCGTGACTCGCTTTGCCGATGTCCACGAAACATTGCGCGACAAACGCCTCGGGCGGAGCTACTCGCACCTGTATTCGCACGCCGAAGTCGGGCGATCCGAACCCGACTCGCGCTGGTCGGCTTTTCATCAGCACGAGCGGTGGTCGCTCCTGTGTCTCGAGCCACCCGATCACACTCGCATCCGTCGCTTGGTGGCCAAGGTCTTCACGCCTCGTGCGGTCGCGGCCTTGCGACCGTCGATCGAATCGCTCTCGAGTGAGATCTTCGATCGGTGTGTCGAGAATTCCGACTTCGATCTCATCACCGATTACGCCCAGCCGTACTCGGTGGCGGTCATCTGCTCGATGCTCGGAGTTCCTCGTTCCGACACCCGGGCCCTCCTCGATTGGTCGCACGCCATCGTCAAGATGTACGAGCTCTCCACGACAGACGAGGTCAGCGCACGGGCCGATCGGGCGGCCGCCGAGTACATCGAGTACACCCGGGCCCTCATCGCCGAGAAGCGAAAGAACCCCGACGGTCTCTTGGTGTCGGAGTTGGTGCGGGTGGAAGACGAAGGCGACGTGTTGACCGAGGACGAGATCGTGTCGACCACCATGGTGCTGCTCGAGGCCGGCCACGAGGCGACCGTGAACACGTTGGGAAACGGTGTTCGAGCACTCATGCACCACCGCGATCAATGGCTACGACTCGTCTCCGGAGAGGTCGAGACGCGCGTCGCGGTGGAGGAGCTTCTCCGGTTCGACGCCCCGCTCCAGTTGTTCGAACGGTGGGTTCTCGAAGAAGGTGTGGAGATCTGTGGGCAGCCGATGCGTGTGGGAGACGAAGTGGCCATGCTCTTCGGCTCGGCCGAGCGTGACCCTCGTCGTTTCGAACGTCCCGACGAGTTCGACATCGGACGAGGGGACACCGCCCACATCGGATTCGGCGGTGGCATTCACTTCTGTGTGGGTGCCCCACTCGCGCGTCAGGAGATCGACGTGTCGTTGCGCGGACTCGTTGACCGTTTTCCGAATCTCGATCTCGTGCGCGAGCCCGAGTATCACCCGAATTTCGTGATCCGGGGATTGAAGGAATTGCGGGTCAGCGGTTAGGCCAGAGCCCGTTGGCGCGAGTGATTCGCTCGAGGGTCACGGCGTCGTCGGTCATGATGCCATCCACACCGAGATCGATGAGCCGCTGCATTTCGCGGGGGTCGTCGATGGTCCACACGTGCACTGGTTTGCCGGCGCGTTGTGCTCGGGCGACCGATCTCGCCGTCACGACGGGGATCGGTCCCTGCGACACCGGAACCTGAAAACAGTCGGGGCCCCGTGGAATCGAACCGGCGAGCCACTGTGTCACTTCACGCGGGCTGGCACTGGTGCAGACGCGTGCGCGTTGGCGAATGGTCGCCAGACGACGATGACTGAACGATCCGATGCACACGCGATCGAGGCAGTCGAGGCGATGGAGGAGGGCGAGGAGTGGCTCGACCGCGCTGTCACTCTTGGCATCGATGTTGAAGAACGCATCGGGAAACTCTTCGAGGAGATCGGACATGAGTGGAATCGAGTGATCGCCGGCCACCCGCGCCTCGGCCACGGCGCTCCAGGTGAGTTCGCCGATCGAGCCAGGCCGACCGCAGGTGCGACTCAGGTCGTTGTCGTGAAACGCGGCCAGCACGCCGTCGGCAGTCGCGTGGACATCGGTTTCCAGATGCCGGTAGCCGAGTTCGTACGCGTGGCGAAAAGCGGCCATCGTGTTCTCGGGAGCGAAGCCGGTTCCACCGCGGTGGGCGAAGGGGATGAAGCCTCCGTCGTGGTTGATCGAGAGGTACCGGTGGGTCTTCACGACATCAGTATCGTCTGAAACATGTCGACTCAGCCATCTCATCGCCTCCGTCTGGCCGGCGAGACCTTCGCGGGAACGGGAAACGTCATCGAAGTGCGCAATCCGTTCGACGGTTCGCTCATCGGATCGGTGCCAGCGTGCTCGGCGAGCGATGTCGATCGCGCCGTCGCGCGAGCCCGACAGGCCCTTGCGGCCGGTATGCCTCTTCACCAACGCGCGACAATTCTCGACAAAGCCGCGCTGGCCCTCGCCTCGCATCGTGACGAGTTCGCACGGATCGTGGCCGCGGAAGCCGCCAAGCCCTTGCGCACCGCGCGCATCGAAGTCGATCGTGCGGTCGGCACGTTCCAGTTCTCGGCAGCCGAGGCTCGCAAGTTGGCCGGTGACGTGATTCCCCTCGACGCGATTCCGGCCGGTGAGGGGAAGATCGGTTTCACCATGCGAGTGCCGATCGGTGTGGTGGGAGCGATCGCGCCGTTCAACTTTCCACTCAATCTCGTGGTGCACAAGGTGGGGCCGGCCATCGCGGCGGGTTGCCCGGTGGTGTTGAAGCCAGCCTCACAAACACCTTTTTCGTCGATTCGACTGGTGGAGATGCTGAT
The DNA here is from genome assembly GCA_964513215.1 of uncultured Bifidobacterium sp. Lineage (GTDB taxonomy): Bacteria > Actinomycetota > Acidimicrobiia > Acidimicrobiales > Ilumatobacteraceae > Casp-actino8. The sequence goes on along the minus strand of CAZELU010000015.1, from coordinate 34,658 downwards.
CGACGAGTGCGGTCTGCCGGCCGACTTCATTCACGTGGTGACCGGTGGTGGCGGCACGGTGGGCAATGCGATCGTCGATCATCCCGACATCGCCCTCATCACCTTCACGGGCTCACCCGAGGTGGGTTGGGGAATCCGCTCACGGGCGCCGCGCAAACGAGTCGGTCTCGAGTTGGGTAACAACGCTCCGGTCGTGATCGAGCCGTCGGGCGACTGGAAGGCGGCCGCGAGCAAGATTCGACTGGCCGGATTCAGTCACGCCGGACAATCGTGCATCTCCACCCAACGCATCTTCGTGCACGATTCCATCGCCGATCGGTTCGTCGACGAGTTGGTGGCTCAGGTGTCAACGCTCGTGGTCGGCGATCCACTCGACGAGGCGACCGAGGTGTCGGCCCTCATTTCCACGAACGAACGTGATCGCGTGGCGACCTGGATCGACGAAGCGGTGGCGGCCGGGGCCCGGGTGGTCTGTGGCGGTTCGGTCGATTCGACCGGTGTGCTGCAACCGACGGTGTTGGTGGATGTGCGGCCCGACATGAAGGTGTGTGCCCGTGAAGTGTTCGGGCCGGTCGTGGCGGTCGCCCGTTACTCCGATGTCGACGAGGCTCTACGACTGGCCAACGAATCCGACTTCGGACTTCAGGCCGCCATCTTCACGAGCGACTTGTCGGTCGCGCTGAAAGCGGTGCAGGCCCTCGACTTCGGTGGCGTGCTGGTGAACGAGGTGCCTACGTGGCGCGCCGACCAACAGCCTTACGGCGGTCTGCGTGACAGCGGGAACACTCGCGAAGGTCCGGCCTATTCGGTCCGCGAGATGACCGAGATCAAGATGGTGGTGCTGGGTTCCTAGATCGAGCGCCCGGCGTTCTTCCAGTACTCGTCCTTGAGCAGACGCTTGTACAACTTGCCGGTGGGGTGACGCGGTAGTTCGGGACGGAAGTCGATCGAGCGCGGGCACTTCACATCGGCCAGATTGGAGCGGCAGAACGCGATGAGTTCGCGCTCGAGTTCTTTGGCCGCCTCGGTCGATGCCGGCATCTCCTTGGGCTGGACGACCGCCTTGACCTCTTCGCCGAATTCGTCGTTGGGAACACCGAACACGGCGACGTCGACGACCTTCGGGTGGGTGACGAGCAAGTTCTCGGACTCCTGCGGGTAGATGTTCACGCCACCCGAGATGATCATGTACGCCTTGCGGTCGGTCAGGTACAAGAAGCCGTCGTTGTCGAGGTAGCCCACGTCGCCGAGGGTGCTCCAGCCCTTGGGGTGTCGTGAACTCTTCGTCTTCTCCGGATCGTTGTGGTACTCGAATGTCGCGCCGCCTTCGAAGAAGATGGTGCCACTCTCGTAGGCGGGGAGTTCTTCGCCTTCGTCGTTGCAGATGTGGATGGTGCAGCCGACCGGCATGCCGACTGTGCCCTCGTGACCGAGCCACATGTCGCTGTTGCAATACACGAACCCGTTGCCCTCGGTGCCGGCGTAGTACTCGTGGATCACGCGTCCGAACCATTCGATCATCTGCTTCTTGACCGGGATGGGACACGGCGCAGCGGCGTGGATCACGCACTGAATCGACGACACGTCGTACTTGGTTCGAACGGCGTCGTCGAGCTTCAGCATGCGCACGAACATCGTGGGTACGACCTGGCTGTGCGTGACCTTGTGGGCCTCGACCGCCTTCAGATACTCCTCGGCGTCGAAGTGTTCCATCACGACGGCGGTCGCACCGGTGGCCTGGGCAGCCATCGTGAAGCGCAGCGGAGCAGCGTGGTACATCGGTGCCGGCGAGAGGTAGATGCTGTCGGCCGTGAATCCGAAGAGCATGCCGAGCATTCCCGACACCGAGCCGGGAGACGTCTCGAGGGGAGTGCCGTCGAAGGGTTTGGCGACACCCTTGGGGAGGCCGGTGGTCCCGGATGAGTACAGCATGTCGTTGCCGGCCAAGCGATTGGGAAGTGGTTCGGCCGGGAAGCGCATGACCGCGTCCTCGTACGATTCGTAGCCCGGGATCGTGCCGTCGAGCATGAGGCGCAGGTCCACGTTGGGGGTGGGGGCGACGATCTCGGCGGCCTGATCGGCCTTGTACTTCGAGGTGATGAACACCTTGGCCGCACAGTCGTTGATGATGTACGAGAGTTCGTTGCTGGTGAGGCGCGATGACGCCGCGGTGTAGATGAGTCCGGCGTAGTGGCAGCCCCAGAGAACCTCGAGGAAGCGATCGTGGTTCTCCATGCAGATGGCCACGTGATCGCCCGGCTGCAACCCGGCCGACCGCAGCAACTGCGAGAGTCGGTTGGCGGCGGCGTCGAGTTGGGCGAACGTCTGGGTGTATCCGGACCCCGCCATGATGAGCGCCGGCTTGTCGGGGGTGGTCGCGACATGTGTTCCGAGGTACATGCGTCGCAGAGTAGTGGCCTACCCTCGAATGCGTGGAGTCGTTCGCGCTGGAAGAGTTCGCTCGAATCATCGCCGCTCCCTCGTTTTCGGTCGGTGAAGCGGCCCTGGTCATGTCGTGGAGCATCCAGGAGACGGCCGGACCGGTGTCGTTCGACGTGATCGATCACCTCGCCGCCCTCGACGATTTGGCCGGAGTGGTTCCCACGCCGACGGCGGCGGGTGTGGCCGAGTTCTTGTTCGGTGGTGAGGGCCGCTTGCGAGGGAACACCGAGGCGTACTACGACCCGGCCAACTCGTTTCTCGATCAGGTTCTGCGATCGGGTCGCGGTATCCCGATCTCGCTGTCGGTCGTCATGATCGAGGTGGGTGCGCGACTCGGAGTGCCTTTGGCCGGGATCGGGCTTCCGGCCCACGTCGTGGTCGGCGAATTCGACGGCGGTCGCATCGATCGCTTCTTCGATCCGTTCGATCGGGGTCGAGTGCTCGATCGGGCCGGGTGTCGCGCACTGGTCAGCCGATTGGCCGGGCGAACCGTGGTGATCCCGGAAGCCTCGTTCGACCCGATGTCGAACCTGGCCTTGCTCGAACGAATGCTCAACAATCTGAAAGCGATCTATTCGGCCCGATCCGACGACTTGTCGGCCGTGCGCGCCTTGTCGCGCGTGATGACGTTGCGCTCGATCCTTCCTGGAGTGGGCGACACCGAGACGAACGAGCGTTTCCGCTTGGCCGCTCCGCTCAACTGAGATGCCACACTGATCGCATGATCGATCAGACCATCAAGCGGTGCCTCGGCCAGATGATGCACGGAGTCCAGGTGGTGGGCGCGTCGTCAGGTGGAGTGCAACGGGCCTACTGCAGTCATTGGGTGTCGCAGGTGAGCTTTGCCGAACCGGTGGTGATGGCGTCGATCTCGCCCCGGCACGACACGTACCCGCTCATTCGCGACACGGGCCGATTCTCGGTGTCGGTACTGGCGGGTGATCAGGTGGCTGTCGGCCAGTACTTCTCGTACCCCGGACGCAAGTTCCACTACATCGCGACCGAGTTCCTCGAGACCTGGCACGAGCTACCGGTCGTGACCAACGCGATCGCCTGGCTCGACTGCGCAGTGTTCGAGACCAAGACCATGATCGACCACGAATTGATCTTCGCTCGGGTGGAGTCGGTGCAGGGCAATCGGCTCCGCGAGGCCCCGCTCACGTACTCCAGTCGCCTGGGCTGGCGGGTGGCCGGTGACAAGGCTCGCGAGGCGGGTGTGTCGGTGCGCGACGAACTCTTGGCCCGCCTGGCCGCGGCGGGATATGCCGTCGAAACGGCTGAGGACGACTCGACTGACGAGTGACACATCGCCCCGGTTGATCCGCGTCGGTGGAGCCTCGCTAGTTTCTCGCTCATGAGCACCGCCGTACAGACCGCCGATGAAGTCCGCGTCAACACGCTGATCGACGAACTCCTCGCCGAGTTCCCACCCACCAAAACCGATCCGGTCACCTTCCTCGGGGCGCAGTACGACAAGGGACTCGCCTGGGTGCACTTCGCCGAGGGTCAGGGTGGTTTGGGACTCAACCCGAAGTTGCAGCGCACCATCAACGAGCGCTTGTTCGCCGCTGGTGCGCCGAATCCGGTTGGTCGCAATCCGATCGGTCACGGAATGTGCGGTCCGACGGTGGCGGTGTGGGGGAGCGACGCTCAGAAGCAGCGTTACCTGCGCCCGTTGTTCACCGGTGAAGAAGTGTGGTGCCAGTTGTTCTCCGAACCCGGTTCCGGATCCGACTTCGCGGGACTGTCGGCCAAGGGTGTTCGCGACGGTGGCGAGTGGATCGTGAACGGTCAGAAGGTGTGGACCACTCTCGCCCACTTGTCGCGTTGGGGTCTCCTGATCGTTCGCACCGATCCGGAGGCCGTGAAGCACGCCGGCCTCACGGCGTTCGTGGTCGACATGCAGGCTCCCGGTGTGGAGGTTCGTCCGCTGTACCAGATCACCGGTGAAGCCGAGTTCAACGAGGTGTACTTCACCGACGTCCGGATCTCGCACGACGAGATGCTCGGCAACGTGGGCGACGGCTGGCGCGTGTCGCTCACCACGCTCATGAACGAGCGCGTCTCGATCGGTGGTGCGATTCCGGCCAAGGGCTCGGGCCCGATCCGCGATGCCGTGAAGGCGTTCAAGAATTCAGGTCCGCACAACCCGGCCACCAAGGACGAGTTGATGTCGCTCTGGACGCGGGCCGAATTGCTGCGCCTCACCAACATCCGCGCCTCGCAGATGCGCAAGATGGGTGATCCGGGCCCCGAAGGCTCGATCGCCAAGTTGGCGATGGCCGAACTGCACAAGGACATCTACTCGTTCACGGTGTCGCTTCTCGGTGCCGAGGGAATGCTCTTCCCGGGTGGCTTCGAGAAGATCCGGCCCGAACACGCCATGGGCAACGAGACGCCACAGAAGGCGTTCTTGCGGAGCCGGGCCAATTCGATCGAAGGCGGCACCAGCGAAGTGATGCGCAACATCCTCGGTGAGCGTGTTCTCGGACTTCCTGGCGACGTTCGCGTCGACCGCGACGTCGCGTGGAGCAAGGTTCCCCGCAACTGATCGTCACGAACCGGACTGCAGCAGCAGTCCGGTGAACAAGGCGGCCAGTGCCGTCAGCAGTCCGAGCGCTCCACCCAAAGCGAGAGCGAGTTTGCTTCGCCCGAGTGAGTGCACCGCGGCGCTCACTCCCGTGAGGGCGGCCATGGTGACGTGAACGAAGATCGTCACCTGGTAGTCGGTGCTCGTGTCGCTCACGCCGATGTCGACGATGCTCCAGATCCCGGTGGCCACCACGACCACGAAGGCCGGCCAGGCGATGCGGCCGAAAGCCTGGGCCGCCACCTTGGTGCTCTCGGGAAAAGTCGCTCGCAATCGAGGAACCAAGCCGCCGAGAACGATCTGGCCGCCGACCCACACCGAGGCGGCCAGGACGTGCAAGAACAAGCGGATGGTGTCGGCGGTGGGAGAGAGCATGACGACAGATTGGCAGATGCCGGGACTACACGGCCAGAAACGCCAGCACGTCGCTGGCCGCCAATGACCGATCGTCCACGCGAGGACGGTGGGCGAGAGATCCTCCCGACATCGCGGTGATCGCGACGTCGACAGCCGACTGCAGATCGCGCAGATTGCGCGGTGGCGGAAAGTACTCGTCTTCGTCGGTGATGCGAACTTCTTCGACGCCGTGAAGCGGAGCCAGGCGGGTGATCACCTCGTCCACGAGTTCTTCGGGCGCCGATGCGCCGGCGGTGACTCCGACCGTGCCGGTGAGGTCGAGGGGCAGCTCGTCGGCTTCGTTGATGCGAAACACGCGTGCGCATCCCGCCTCTCGTGCGAGACGCTCGAGTGCCCGCGTGTTCGACGAGTTGGCCGAGCCGATGACCACGATGGCGTCGCAGCGTGGCGCCATCGACATGAGCGCCGACTGGCGATTGGTGGTCGCGAAACACAGATCGCTGCGACCCGGGGTCCACACATCGGGGAACCGCTCACGAACTCGAACGGCAACTCCCTCCCAGTCGCGATGCGAGAGTGTGGTCTGGGCGAGCAATGCGACCGGCTCGGTGAACACGGGCAGGGCGTTGACCTCGTCGATGGACTCGACACGCGAAATGGCGTCAGGCGCCACGGCCATGGTGCCGACGGCTTCCTCATGACCCTCGTGGCCGACGTACACGATGCGGAAACCCTTGCCGGCACGTACTTTCACTTCGTGGTGAACCTTGGTGACGAGCGGGCACACGGAGTCGACCACCACTGAACCGCGTTCGCGTGCCGCGGCCACCACGTCGGGAGCTGAACCGTGAGCCGACAACATGATCGGGCGACCGGTGGGAACCTCGCTGATGTCGTCGACGAAAACGACTCCCAACTTCTGGAAGCGCTCGACGACCAACTTGTTGTGAACGATCTCGTGGTAGCAGTACACCGGCGCCGGAAAACTCCGCACCATCCACGCCAAGGCCTTGATCGCCATCTCGACACCGGCGCAGAAACCGCGCGGTGCCGCGAGCAGCACGCGATCGACCGGCATGCGGTGAGGATAACCCGGCCCGTCGAAGGCCGTCGGTAGCCTGCCCGGCATGTCCGCACGGCGATCGAATCCGATTGTGGTCGCGGTCACACCAGGCTCGCCGGCCGAGACCGCGGGCCTCGTCGTGGGTGATGAGGTCTTGTCACTCAACGGAACCGTTCCGCGTGACGTGATCGAGTGGCGACTCCTGGCCGATTCGTCCGAGGTCGAACTCGACGTTGCTCGTCAGGGTGTCGAACTCACGGTGCGGGTCGAGAAGAGTGAAGGTCTACCACTCGGCGCCGAGGTGTCGAGTGCGGTCTTCGACCGAGTGCGCACGTGCGACAACCACTGTCCGTTCTGCTTCATCTATCAACTCCCGTCCGGAATGCGGAAGAGTCTGTACCTCAAGGACGACGACTACCGGCTGAGTTTCTTGTACGGGAACTTCACCACGCTCACGCGGTTCACCGAGTCCGATCTCGAGCGCGTCGTGACCGAGGGCCTGTCGCCACTCAACGTGAGCATCCACGCGACCGATCCCGATCGACGTTCCGACATGCTGCGCAATCGCCGGGGCGGCATGAGCCTGCGCTGGTTGCGCGCTTTGCTCGACGCCGGAATCGTGGTGAACGGCCAAATCGTGGTGTGTCCCGGGGTCAACGACGGTGCCGTCCTCGACGAAACCCTCACCGGGATCCTCGATCGCTTTCCCGAACTCAACCATGTGGCCGTGGTTCCACTCGGCATCAGTCGATTCAATCCCGAGTCGACGATGCGCGAGCACACGATCGACGAAGCGCGGGCGGTCGTCGACATCGTTCATGCGTGGCAAGAGCGCTTCCTTTCGCTGTTCGGACAGCGCAAAGTCTTCGCCGCCGACGAGTACTACTTGATGGCCGATCTCCCGTTCCCTGACGGCGAGACGTACGAGGGCTTCGGCATGCACGAGGACGGCATCGGCATGGCGCGCACGTTCGAGTGGGAATTCACGGGTCGCGTGCACGAGCCCACCGGACCGCAGAGCGGATTCTTCGCGTGGGTCGACGGTGCACCGGCCGAGGGTTATCGCGCGCCGCGCAATCCGGCCGGCGACACCGGTCTGCGCGGATGCGGCGATCCGACATCGGTCACCATTCGTCGTCGAGTCGATCGTGATGCGCCGGTGGCGATCCTGACCGGCGAGTACGGTGCTCGGGTGCTCGCTCCTCTCGTCGAATCTCTGCGGCGCAACGACGTTCGAGTCGTTCCGGTCGTCAACGAGTATTTCGGAGGCAACACCGCGGTCACGGGTCTGATGACCGGTCATGATCTCTCCCGTGTGCTGAGTGAGCAGCCAACGGGGCATCGCTATTTGTTGCCCGACGTCTGTTTGTCGGAAGGACGATTCCTCGATGGCCAGCGGGTGGAAGACCTGCCGCGACCGGTCGAAGTGATCCCGACCGACGGCATTTCGCTGCGGCGAGCATTGGAGACGGTATGACCGAGATCGATGAAGAACTTCCTCAGGTGGTCATCGTCGGCCGTCCGAACGTCGGCAAGAGCACGTTGTTCAACCGCATCGTGGGCGAGCAGATGGCCATCGTCGAAGACCGTCCCGGTGTCACCCGTGACCGCAAGGAACAGCCGGCCGAATGGCTCGGTCACCGCTTCCTGCTCGTCGACACCGGCGGTTGGCTGCCCCAAGGCAGTGAACTCGACGCGAAGGTGAGTCGACAGGTGGAGGCCGCGGTGCGGTCGGCCGATCTCGTGCTCTTCGTCGTGGACGGATCGGTCGGCATCACTGACGACGACGAGTCGGTGGCCAACTGGCTCCGTCGAGTCGACGTGCCGATCCTGCTCGTGGTGAACAAAGCCGACAACGATCGTCGCGAGACCGATCGCTGGGAGTTCTTGTCACTCGGAGTCGGCGAACCGATTCCGGTGAGCGCCCTGCACGGCCGCCGGGCCGGCGACCTGCTCGACGAAGTGATCGCGCGGATTCCCGAAGTCATGGTCACCGAATTGCCGTGGCTCGAGGAGACGCCCAAGGTCGACGGTGAGCGTCCGCCGCGTGTGGCGTTGGTGGGTCGTCCGAACGTTGGCAAGAGCACGCTGTTCAACCGCTTGGTGGGCGAGGACCGTTCGGTGGTGCACGACATGCCGGGCACCACGCGCGACTCGATCGACACACTTGTCGAAACCGAAGACGGGCCGGTCGTATTCGTCGACACGGCCGGTATGCGCCGGCGCTCGCGTATCGACGACTCCGCCGAGTACTACTCGCTCGTTCGCGCACTGCGGGCGGTCGACGATGCCGACATTGCTTTCCTGGTGATCGACGCGACCGAAGGTGTGACCGCTCAGGATCAGCGCCTCGCCGAGCGCATCGACGCCGCCGGATGTCCCATCGTCGTCGTTCTCAACAAGTGGGAGATGGTCGACACCGGTGAGGATCGCGAGAACGTGGAGACCGAGCTGAAGCGCAAACTCCATTTCGTGGGTGAGGCGCCCATCATGAAGATCTCGGCGCTCACGGGCAAGGGTGTTCACAAGTTGCGTCCCGTTCTGCAAGATGCGATCGAGCAGTACCACCGGCGTGTGCCGACCCGCGACGTCAATCGGGTGATCTCGGAGGCTCAGCAACGTCAACCAGCCGGAGGTGGGGCCAAGGTGATGTACGCGTTGCAGGGTGCGACCGACCCGCCGACCTTCACGCTCTTCGTCAACCGTGAACTTCCTCAGTCGTACATCCGGTACCTCGAACGTTCGATCCGTGAGGCGTTCGAGTTCGGGCCCACACCCATCAAATTGCGCGTTCGTCGTCGGAGCGAGTGATGCCGTTCTGCGAGGAGTGCGCGCGCTATTTCGCGCCCAGTGCCATGCGCAGCGATGGATCGTGTCCGCAGTGCGGCCGGGTCCTCGACGCTCCGAGCTACACGGCCAAGAACCTCGATCTGCGCGAGTTGGCCGATGCCAAGGCCCCGTGGCACTTCAAGCTCCTGGTGGTCGCGCTCTGCCTGTACCTGGGCTGGCGCATCGTGGACTTGTTTCTCTAACCGGCCTCACGGTCGGCCCCGCTAGGCTCGGCAGTCACGCCACGGGCTGTGGCGCAGCTTGGTAGCGCGCTTGACTGGGGGTCAAGAGGTCGCAGGTTCAAGTCCTGTCAGCCCGACGTTGCGACCGCCGGCTCGTGCCGGCGGTCGTTGTTTTTCCGGGGCTGTTTCGTGGGGTCGTGTTCCGGTCGTCGTCGTGACCCGACGACTACCGTGGTCACATGTCGTCACGCACCCTCTCCGAGTCGGCGTCCAAATCTCTGCTCGCCGAGTACGGAGTGCCCATGGCGCCCGAACGGCTGGTCGTCAGTCCCGATGCCGCGGTCGCCGCCGCTCGGGAGATCGGACTGCCGGTCGTGGCCAAGTTGTGCGGTGACGCGATCGCCCACAAGACCGAACGCGGACTCGTGCGTCTTCGTCTCGCCGACGACGCGGCGGTGGCGGCCGCCACGGCCGAACTTCTCGCGGCGGCTCGTCCCGAGGACGGTGACGTGTCGGTTCTCGTGGCTCCGATGGTGCGCGGCAACCGCGAACTCATCGCCGGTGTGGTGCGCGATCCGCAGTTCGGCGCGAGTGTGATGCTCGGCGTCGGGGGAGTACTGGCCGAGGCCGTTGCCGACGTGGTGTTCCGGCCGGCCCCGCTCGATCGAACCACGGCCCACGAGATGATCGCCGATCTCGCGACCCAGAAACTGTTGGGCGAATTCCGAGGTGAGAAAGCGGTCGATCGCGAGGTGATCGTCGACGTTCTGGTCGGCCTGGGTCGTCTGGCGGCCGAGCGTTCCGATGTGGCGAGTGTCGACGTGAATCCGTTGATCATCAGCGCCGACGGAGTTCCGGTGGCTGTCGACGCCTTGGTGGAAATCGGACCGTCGTCACCACCTCCGGCGGTGGCGCGGCCACGGCCATCCGACGAGCAGTTCCGCGCGCTCTTCGATCCGCGCGGGGTGCTGGTCACCGGAGCGTCAACTCATCCGGGGAAGTTCGGTTTCGTCTCGCTGCACAACATCCTTGCGGCCGGATATGGCGGAGCCGTCCACGGCACCAACCTGCAAGGTGAAGAGGTCCTGGGAATCAAGACTGTCGCCGACATCGCATCGCTTCCCGATGACGCGATCGACCTCGTGTTCGTGTGCACTCCGGCGTCGGCCAACCCCGATCTGCTGCGCGCGTGTGCCGCCAAAGGTGTGAAGGCCGCGTTCCTCACATCGGCTGGTTACGGTGAAGCCGGCGACGAGGGCCGACGAGCCGAAGCCGAACTGGTCGCACTGGCCGACGAACTCGGCATCCTTCTGGCCGGCCCGAACGGTCAAGGTGTCGTGAGTACACCCGCCAACTTGTGTGCGCAGATCGTCGCGCCGTATCCGCCGGCCGGCCGCATCGGTGTCGCGAGTCAGAGTGGCAACTTCGTGTCGAGTTTCATGAACTACGCACGAGCAACCGGTGTCGGTATCAGTCGTGCGGTGTCGGCCGGCAACGCTGCGGCCGTCTCGGTGGCCGACTACCTCGATTTCTACGCCGACGACCCGGCCACCGCCGTCGGACTCGCGTACGTGGAGGGCATCACCGATGGGCGGTCGCTCATGGAGCGCCTCGGTTCGGCTGCTCGTCGTAAGCCGTTGGTTCTCGTCAAGGGCGGCGCCACGGAAGGTGGAGCGCGCGCGGCGGCGTCGCACACCGGAGCACTGGCCGCCAACGACAAGGTGTTCGACGGATTCTGTCGCGCCGCCGGAATCACCCGAGCCGCGACCGTGGAGGAAGCCTTCGAGGCAGCGGCCACCTTCGCGACTCAACCGCTCCCTTCCGGGCCCAATGTCGTGGTGCTCACGACGGCTGGTGGCTGGGGTGTCGTCACGTCCGATGCTCTGACGCGCGACGGCTCGCTCGTACTCGTGCCGTTGCCCGACGATCTCAAGGCGGCGATCGACGAGAAGCTGCCGCCGCGTTGGAGTCGGGGCAATCCGGTCGACTGTGCCGGAGGAGAAACGCGCGACACGATTCCCGAAGTGCTCGAGTTGATCGCCAGTCACCCCGATGTGCACTCGATCATCTATCTAGGTATCGGAATCCAAGCCAATCAAGCGCGGCTGATGCGTGAAGGTGGCTTCTACCCCGATCACGGCCTCGAGCGGATCGTCGCGTATCACGAACGTCAGGATCAGCGCTTCGCCGAAGCGGCCGATGAACTGTCGCGCCGCACCAACAAGCCGATCCTCGTCGCGACCGAACTCGCGGTGGCCGACCCCGACAATCCTGGGCCCGCGACGGTTCGCGCCACGGGTCGTCTCTGTTACTCGTCGGGAAATCGCGCGGTCACCGCGCTCGGTCACTTGTATCGCGCGGCCGAATTCCGTCGTCGTCGAGGACTCTGATGCCCGACCGGCGAACGCGGCCAGCGGCCAACCCGATCGCCACGCTCTTGTTCATCGCGGCTTTCCCGGCCGTCGTTCTGTTCGGGGTCTGGCGTTACGCGTTGTCGCAGGACGACAGTGCGCCACCGGAACCGGATCGAATCGCCGAGTTCCCGGCCACCACACCACGAACACCGGTGCTCTCGGCGCGCCGAACCCCGGAGGTTCTCGCGCGTGAGACGTCATCGACCGCGTTCGAAGGAGCATTGCGTCCGTTGGGTGGCGCCGTGTTGCCAGGATCGTGCGCGGCTGTTTCCGTCGACGGCGCGCTTGCGCTCTCCGATGGAATCGACACGTCGGTGACCCCGGCCAGCACGCTGAAGGTCGCGGTTGCCGCCGTGGCGCTCGACGTGCTCGGGCCCGACTTCGTGTACACCACGTCGGTCCATGCCGAAATCGTGAACGGATCAGTTGGCTCGATCTATCTCGTGGGTGGGGGAGATCCACTGCTGGCCTCGTCGTGGTATCCGGACGACGGTTCGTACAACCGCTATCCGCAACAGCCTGCGACGTCATTCGACGCGCTGGCCGACGCCGTCGTCCAGGCGGGTGTGACCCAGGTTGCCGGCAACGTGGTCGGGGATGCGTCGCGTTACGACGCCGAGTTGTATCCGTCCGAGTGGCCCATCACCTTCCGTGCCGTGGAGGGCGGACCGATCTCGGCGTTGCTTGCGAACGACGGCATCACTCGAGGCCAGCCGGGACGCGCCGCTGACCCGGCGCAATCGGCTGCTCAAGAATTCACTCGCTTGCTGCAAGCGCGCGGGGTCGTGATCGCGGGTCAACCCACATCGGGTGTCATGCCGGCCGGACTCCCGGCCGTGGCATCGGTGTCATCGGCACCGCTGTCGCAGGTGATCGGCGAGATGTTGCGCAACAGCGACAACAACACGGCCGAAATGATGGTGAAGGAAATCGGTCGGGCCGCCAAGGGTGCGGGCTCACGGGGTGCTGGCACCGCCACGATTCGCGAACGCCTCGAGTCCTGGGGTGTCCCGATGAGCGGTGTGGCGATCGTCGATGGGTCGGGGCTGGCCCGTGAGAACAAGATGACGTGTGCGGCGATGATGGCCTTGCTCGACCGGCACCGCATCGACTCGCCGTTGGTTGCGGCCATGGCGGTGGCCGGTCGCACCGGCACGCTGGCCGACGACTTCATCGGCGATCCGCTCGAGGCCCGCCTCGTCGGCAAGACCGGCAGCCTGACGGGCGTCAAGGCCTTGGTCGGTTACGTGCCCGTCGACGGGGTGGGCACGATTCGGTTCGCCGTGATGCTCGAAGGCAACGGCGTCGATCAGGAGGGGACGTTCCGGCCCATCTGGGAGACGTATCTCTCCGATGCGTTGAGTTCGTATCCGTCCGGACCCACCGCCGATCGACTCGTTCCACTCGAACCGGTAGCGACGCCGTGAGTTATCGGTTGCCGATGTTTCCGCTCGGCACGCCGTTGTTGCCCGGAGCGGCTCTGCCGTTGAACGTGTTCGAACTGCGCTACCTGATGATGATGGACGACTGCCGAGCCGCGACGACCCCCGAGTTCGGGGTGGTTCTCATCGAGCGGGGGAGTGAAGTCGGGGGTGGCGACGAGCGAACAGCGGTCGGTTGTGTGGCGCGTATCGTCCGCATGCTCGAGCACGAGGACGGTCGTCGCTCCGTTCTGGCCGTGGGTGATCGGCGCATCAGAGTCGAGCGTTGGCTCGACGACGATCCGTATCCGGTGGCGATGGTCGACGACTGGCCCGACGAGAACGATGAGGTGAACGAATTCGTGGCCGCCGATCTCGCGCAACGACTCGCCGTGTTCATCGATCTCGTCGCTCGCGCCACCGACCGCCCTGGTCCGGTGGTCGAACCCGAAGTCGACGAGACACCGTCGGAGTTCGTGTGCCGGGTGGCGTCGATCCTTCCCTTCGGCCCGAGTGATCGGCAGTCGATCCTGGCCGCACCCGATGTCGCCGAGCGTTACGAACGGGTCGCGGTCGCGTTGGACGACCTCATCGCGGTCACCCGATTCCGCCTCACTGACGAGATCTGACGATCGTCGACGGCATCAGACGGCACGGGGCGGGTGGCGTTTTCGGCCCTGGCTGCTAGAAAATGGGGGTGCCCGACACGAGTCCCAGCCGCCACGAGTCGGCCAGTATCGGCGAAGTCGTCGATCTCGTCCGCGACTACGCCAAGCAGGAGACTCTCGCCCCGTTGAAGGGTGCCGGCCGATGGCTGGCTCTTGGTGCCGCTGGTGCGGTGTTCATCGGTCTGGGCAGTGTTTTCGTTCTGATCGGAGTCCTGCGGTTGCTCCAAACCGAGACGTCCGCGTTCGATGGTGGCTGGAGCTGGGTTCCGTATCTCATCGTTCTCGTCGCCGCGGCGATCGTGGCCGCCGTTGCGTTGTCACGAGTCAAGAAGGCGACCCTCGGAAAGGAGCCTGGTCATGGCTCGCGTTGATCACATCTCTCGCGACGACATCGAACGCAAGTTGCGCGGTCTTCAAGGCGACGTCCAGGAGAAGGTCGAAGATCGCAAGAGTGCGATCGTCGGTCTCGCCGTTGGTGTCGGGGTCGTGCTGGTCGTGGCTTTCTACTTGCTCGGTCGTCGCTCCGGTAAGCGCCGTTCGGCTGTCGTCGAGATCCGGCGCGTCTGACGATGTTCGCTTTCCTGCGCGCGCGAAGTCTGCGCGAGGGATTCCTGCGCGGACGGCGGGCCTGGACCGCGGTCGGAGTGGTCGTGTGGGGTGTGCGCCTCATTCGTCGCCTCGCGGCCCGGCGGCCGCAGATCGTCGCTTCCGAGCGACTCGAGCCCGGTCAGTCGATCACCATCACGGCGTCCGACCGTTGATGCGCGTTCTGCTGCGCAACCCCCGCCGCGAGATCACGATCGACGGCCGTCGTCGAGTGCACGCACTTCTGAACGAACTCGGACTGTCGCGCGAGGCTCACCTCGTGATCCGAAACGGTGAACTCGTGCCGGGCGACGGTGAACTGCACGACGACGACGAGATCGAGATTCGTCCGGTCATCTCCGGAGGCTGACGATGAAGTGCCGTACCTGCCGGAATCCGGCGATCATCGATCTCCCGCGCCACAATGCCAACTTCTGTGCCGAGCACCTGCAGCAACTGTGTCGCCGTCAGGTGGAGAAGGCGATCCACGATCATCGGATGTTCGAGCCCACCGATCATCTTCTGGTTGCCGTGTCCGGTGGTAAGGATTCGCTCGCGGTGTGGGACATCCTGCACGAGTTGGGCTATCGCACCACTGGTCTGTACATCGCCCTCGGTATCGGGGAGTACAGCCACGAGTCCCAGACGTTCGCCGAAGACTTCGCCGCTCGCCGGGGTCTGCCGTTGGTCATCGAATCGTTGCGCGACGATCACGGGTTCGACGTCCCGACCGCGGCCCGGGCCACTGGTCGCGTGCCTTGTTCGGCGTGCGGCATGAGCAAACGCCACATCTTCGATCGTGTGGCGCGGGACGGCGGATACGACGCCGTCGTGACTGGCCACAACCTCGATGACGAGGCGGCCGTGCTGTTCGGCAACGCTCTGCGTTGGGACGTCGAGTATCTCGCGCGCCAACTTCCACTCCTGCCGGCCCGCGGGGGATTCCCACGAAAGGCCAAACCACTGGTCAGGCTCACCGAGCGCGAAACCGCGGCGTGGTGCATCGTGAGAGGTATCGACTACATCGTCGACGAGTGTCCGATGGCGGCGGGCAACAAGCACCTGGCGTACAAGCAGGCCCTCAACCTCATCGAAGAAGAATCACCGGGCGCCAAGGCGTCGTACTACCTCGGATTTCTCGAGCGCATGGCTCCGCTCCTGAGTGGGATATCGGCCCAGCAAGCCGACGAACTCGCGTCGTGTGCGCGGTGTGGTTCGCCCACCGGGGCCGAGACGGCCACCGACGGCTCGACCGTGTGCGCGTTCTGTCGACTCTCGGAAAAGGCGCGAGGGCACGAGCCCGTACCCGTCGAAATGCTCATGAGCAAGGCGGCGCGGCGAGCGGCGGCGAAGGAGGCTCGAGGATGAACGTGTTCGCGTACGGCGAGAAGGCTCTGCTGATCGACGGGAAGCAGCGTCGTTATCTCGTGACCCTCGCCGAAGGAGCCGAGTTCCACAGTCACGCCGGCTTCGTCGCTCACGCCGAGATCGTCGGACGTCCCGAGGGGATCCGCGTCGAGTCGACGCGCGGTGCTCGCTACATCGTGCTGCGTCCGACACTCGAAGATTTCGTGATCGAGATGCCGCGTGGTGCCCAAGTGATCTACCCGAAGGATCTCGCTCCGATCGCCATGCTCGCCGACATCGCACCGGGTGTTCGAGTTCTCGAAAGCGGCGTGGGCTCCGGAGCGCTGTCGATGACGATGCTGCGCACCGGTGCCACGATCATCGGTTACGAGATACGCGAAGACTTCGCTCAGCGCGCCAAGGCCAACGTGGCGTCGTTCCTGGGTTCTTCAGCTCTCGAGCGTTATCACGTGGAGATCCGTGACTGTTACGCCGGAATCGACCCCGAGTTGCAGGTCGACCGAGTGGTCCTCGACCTGCCCGAACCCTGGAACGTCGTGCCGCACGCCGAAGTGGCCATGCGTCCGGGAGGCATCCTGGTTGCCTACACGCCGTCGATCACTCAGGCGGCCGAGACGCGACACGCCATGGCGACACATCGCTGGACCGGGACGCGCACCCTCGAGGTACTGCATCGCGGTTGGTACATCGAAGGCAATGCCGTGCGACCTGACCACCGCATGGTGGCGCACACCGGCTTTCTGACCGTGGGGCGGCTCCTCGGTGCCTGAGTTCGACCCATGACGGGTCAGCGAACGATCAGGGTTCGATGAAGATGCATTCGCCGGGGCACTCCTCGGCGGATTCGATCACGCCGTCGAGCTGACCCTCGGGGATCTCGGCGAGGCCATCGGCACCCTGCGGGTTGCCCTTGGCCGTCGCGTAGATCTTGCTGCCTTCCTTCACGTAGGCCAAGCCGTCGTCGAGAAGGGTGAACACGTCAGGGGCGATCTCTTCGCAGAGGCCGTCTCCGGTGCAGAGATCCTGGTCGATCCAGACCTTCATGATTCCTGGGTTGCTCCTCGTGAGGTGGGGGACAAATGGCAGAACGGTCACGTCGGACCGTGCCGAAAGCCTACACGGAGGACCCGGTTCACGGCGGGTCGATCGCTGTGACGCCGTGTAGGTTCCGAGTCGTGGCAAGTGACGAGACGCCCGATGTCGAGGCCCTGCGGTCCACCGTCGCGGCCCTCGACAAGGAGATCGACGCCCTGCGACGCCGGCTCGCCGACGCCCCCTTGCGCATGCGGCAGCTCGAGGAACGTCTGCTCGAGACCAAGGGGTTGTTGGCTCAGGAATCGGCCAAGAACGAAAAGTTGAGTTTCACGCTGCGCGAGGCCCGTGAACACATCGCCAACCTGCGCGACGAAGTCGACAAACTGTCGCAGCCACCGTCGGCGTACGGGGTTGTGGTCGGACGCAACGACGACGACACTGTTGACGTGCTGGCCAACGGCCGCAAGATGAAGGTGAACGTGCATCCCGACGTCGACCTCGACGTGCTCGAGTTGGGTGCCGAAGTCGTGCTCAACGAAAGTTTCAATGTCGTGAGTTCGCGTCGACCGGAAGGTCACGGTGACGTCGTCACGATCAAGGAGATCCTCGACGACGGTGTTCGAGCGATCGTCGTGGGGCGGGCCGACGAGGAGAGCGTGGGCGAATTGGCCGATGCGCTCCGCGGCGTACACCTCCGCAGCGGTGACACCGTTCGGCGCGAACCGCGTTCGAACATGCTGCTCGAGAAACTGCCGCGACCCGAGGTGGAGGACCTTCTCCTCGAAGAGGTTCCCGACATCGCCTACACCGACATTGGCGGACTCGATCAGCAGATCGAGCAGATCGCTGATGCGGTGGAGTTGCCGTTCCTGTACCAGGACCTCTTCGCTGAGCATCACCTTCCGGCGCCGAAGGGCATCTTGTTGTACGGCCCGCCAGGATGCGGCAAGACCCTCATCGCCAAGGCGGTGGCCAACAGCCTGGCCAAGAAGGTGGCAGCGCGCACCGGCGACGAAAAGGGACGCAGTTACTTCATCAACATCAAGGGCCCCGAACTTCTCAACAAGTACGTGGGCGAAACCGAGCGGCAGATCCGCTTGGTGTTCCAGCGGGCTCGTGAGAAGAGCGAGGAGGGCTGGCCGGTCATCGTCTTCTTCGACGAGATGGACTCGATGTTCCGCACCCGTGGTTCGGGTATCTCGTCCGACATGGAGTCGACCATCGTTCCGCAGCTGCTCGCCGAGATCGACGGCGTCGAAGGTTTGCGCAACGTCATCGTGATCGGTGCGACCAACCGCGAAGATCTCATCGACCCGGCCATTCTCCGACCGGGCCGCCTCGACGTGAAGATCAAGATCGAACGTCCCGATGCCGGCGCCGCGCGCCAGATCTTCTCGCGCTACCTCACCTCGGAGATCCCGATCGCGGCCTCCGAGATCGAAACAGCCGGATCGATCGAGTCGGCCATCGGCTCGATGATCGATCGCACGGTCGCCGAGATGTACCGCGACGATGAAGACAACCGATTCCTCGAGGTCACCTACGCGAACGGCGACAAAGAGGTGCTCTTCTACCGAGACTTCTCGTCGGGTGCGATGATCGAGAACGTCGTGAGGCGAGCCAAGAAGCTGGCCATCAAGCGGGTGATCGCGGGCGGTGAGCGCGGTGTCACCACGACCGACCTCGTCGATTCGATCCGCCAAGAGTTCCGCGAGCACGAAGATCTGCCCAACACCACCAATCCCGACGATTGGGCGCGGATCTCGGGCAAGAAGGGTGAGCGCATCGTGTTCATCCGCACTCTGGTGAACGAGGGCAAGGCCTCGGCCGGCAAGGCTGGCGGTCGGGCGATCGAACGCACCGCCACCGGCCAGTACCTCTGATCCATGGCCATTCCCAAGGTCGTCGGCATCGAGACCGAGTACGGGATCCTCGTCAAGGGTGGCGAGTCGAATCCGGTGCTGGCGTCGTCGGTGCTCATCAACGCGTACGTGGCGGCCACGTCACCGCGCATCGGCTGGGACTTCGACGACGAGCGCCCCGGTTCTGATGCACGCGGTTTCACACTCGACGGCGGTCCCGACGTGGAGATGCACCTCGTGAATTCGGTTCTCACCAATGGTGCCCGCTACTACGTCGACCACGCCCATCCGGAAATCTCCACTCCGGAATGCCGGGGAATTCGCGAAGCGGTGGTTTACGACCGCGCCGCCGAAGAGATCGTCCGTCGCTCGATGGAGTACTCGCGGTCGGTGCTCGCCGACGACGTCGAGTTGCTGCTGTACAAGAACAACAGTGACGGCAAGGGCAACAGTTACGGGTGCCACGAGAACTACCTCATCGATCGTGGAGTTCCGTTCGGCCGTCTGGTCGCCGACATCACCCCGCACTTCGTCACGAGGCAGATCTTCACCGGAGCCGGCAAGGTCGGATCGGAGGAACCAGGCACCTCGATCGCCGACGTTCCGTTCCAGATCAGCCAGCGGGCCGACTTCTTCGAAGAAGAGGTGGGTCTCGAGACCACCTTGAAACGCCCGATCGTCAACACTCGCGACGAACCGCATTGCGATCCGGTGAAGTATCGCCGACTGCACGTGATCGTCGGTGATGCGAACATGTCGGAGGTCGCCACCTATCTGAAGTTGGGGACCACGGCGATCGTGCTCACCATGATCGAGGACGACACGTTCCCGAGCGACCTGGCCCTGGCGAACCCGGTGCCGGCCATCCGCACCGTGAGTCACGATCCGTCGCTCACACGAACGATCGGTTTGCGCGACGGTCGCCGCATGACAGCGCTCGACGTTCAGTGGTCGATTCTCGAAGCGGCCCGTCGACACCAGAAGAAGCGTGGGTTCGCCGCCGTGGAGGACGCCGACGACGTTCTTGATCGTTGGGAACAGGTGCTGACCGGTTTGGCGTCCGATCGGTCGACCGTGGCCGATGTGGTCGATTGGGTGGCCAAGGAACGGGTGGTCCGTGCGTACGCCGATCGGCATTCGATCGAGGGCTACGACGTTCGACTCAAGGCGCTCGATCTCCAGTATCACGACATGCGTCCCGAGAAGTGCATCGCGTCACGGCTCGGATTGCGCACGATCGTGGGAGCCGACGAGGTGCGAACGGCCATGACCGAACCACCCGACACCACGCGCGCGTACTTCCGCGGCCGTCTACTGGCCAAGTGGCCCCAGAGTGTGGTGGCGGCCAACTGGGACAGTGTGGTTCTCGACGTGGGCCGCGATCCGCTGCGCCGGGTTCCGATGATGGAGCCGCTCCGCGGTACACGCGAACTGGTCGGATCGTTGATCGATTCGAGCGACAGTGTGGTCGAACTCGTCACGCGCCTGGGGGCCGCTCCCGAGATGTGACCGGCCCGTTTGGGTGGCAGGATGGGGGCGAGGAGAGCCATGGCCGAACGAGTTCACAAGCAGACCCCATCGTCCGAGCGTCGTTCCGACGCGGGCACCGAGAACGTCGCCGAGCCGGTCACGGAGACCGGCGAAAAGTTGAAGGCCGAACTCGACGACCTCCTCGACGAGATCGACGAAGTGCTCGAAACCAATGCCGAAGACTTCGTGAAGTCGTACATCCAGAAGGGTGGTGAGTGACGGGTGAAGGTCCCGTTGTTCACATCGGGCGACGATCCGGGGAGCGACTTCTCGGCGCTGTTGCGTCGGGTCGGTCTCGATCCGTTCCAGGCACCGTCCGGTCCGGCGGCCAACCTCGCGCCGCACGCCACCACCGTGTTGGCGGTGCGCTTCGCCGAGGGTGTGGTCATGGCCGGCGATCGTCGCGCCACCATGGGCAATCGAATCTCCAATCGCGAGATGGAAAAAGTCGTGCCCGCCGATCGCCACAGCGGGGTGGCGATCTCCGGAACTGCCGGAGTGGCCATGGACATGATCAAGCTGTTCCAACTGCAACTCGAGCACTACGAAAAGTTGGACGGGCGCCCCATCAGCCTCGAGGGCAAGGCCAATCAGCTGTCGCAGATGGTGCGCGCCAATCTCGGTGCCGCGATGCAGGGTCTGGTCGTCGTTCCGATCTTCGCCGGGTACGACGCGCTCCGGAACACGGGGCGACTGTGGGATTTCGACATCACCGGTGGTCGTTACGAAGAACGTGAGTTCGTCGCCACCGGTTCCGGTGGCGGTCCGGCCTCCACGGTCCTCAAGGTGGGGTATCGCCCCGGCCTGGCGTCGGCCGAGGCGATCGATTTGGCCTGCCGAGCTCTGTGGGAGGCGGCCGAAGTCGACAGCGCGACCGGTGGGCCCGATGCGTTGCGCGGTATCTACCCGGTGGTCGCCACCATCACCGCCGATGGCTGGCAGCGAATCGCCGACGACGTGTTGGCCACGGTGTTCACGGCCATCGCCGACGGTCAACGAGCACGAGGTTCTGCATCATGAACATGCCGTTCTACGTCGCCCCCGAGCAGATGATGAAGGATCGGGCCGACTACGCGCGTAAAGGCATCGCTCGCGGGCGCGCCCTCGTGGCGGTTCAGTACGTCGACGGGATCCTGCTCGTTTCGGAGAACACGTCCAACACCCTGCGCAAGATCAGCGAGATCTACGACCGCATCGCGTTCGCGGGGGTGGGTAAGTACAACGAATTCGACCAACTGCGCCGGTTCGGCGTTCGTAACGCCGACGTGAAGGGTTACGCCTATTCCCGTGACGACGTCGAGGCTCGCGGTTTGGCCAACGACTACGCGCAGATTCTCGGCCAGACGTTCACTCACGAACTGAAGCCACTCGAAGTCGAGATCCTCGTCGCCGAAGTGGGTGTCACTCAAGCCGATGACCAGTTGTTTCACATCCTTTACGACGGAACCCTCGTCGACGAGAAGGGAACGAGCGTTCTGGGCGGTGATGCCGACGCGATCGCCGGTCGTCTCACGTCCACCTGGTCGGCTGGTGACGAACTCGCGACTGCCCTGCCAAAAGCGGTCGCTGCCTTGGCCGGACCCGAGCGGACTCTGAGCGCCGACGACCTCGAGGTCGCCGTTCTTTCGCGCTCCAATGGTCGGCGCTGCTTTCAGCGTCTGGAGGACGCGATGGTCGCGTCGATCGTGAGCGGGACCAACGTCCCGCCGAAATCCGCCCAAGGGCAATAGCCCGGATACTTCGTCGACAGAACACTGTCGACATGAAGATTCTTCTGGTCGACAGTGATCGTTGCGAGGGAGCTGTCCTCGCCGGTGAATTCCAACAGCGCGGTCACGAGGTCGTGCGCTGCTTTCCTGAGGCGGACGCGAGTGTGTGCGTGGGTGCTCGCGAACCCGAGCGTTGCCCCGTCGACTCGCTCGGCTGCGACGTTGCCGTTCTGGTACGCGAACAGAGTTCGTCGCCTCGGTTGTCCGACATGGGAGCCGTGTGCGCAATCCGCCGCCACATCCCGGTGGTCGAGGCGTATGGGCAGGCGTCGAGTCCGTTCTCGGACTGGGCGACTCCCACCGGAACCGCCGTCGTCGAGGCGGTGGAAGAGTTCGACGCGGGATTGCGGCCGAGACTGGTGCAAGCCGTCGAGGAGGCTTTGCTGTCGTTGCCGGTCGTCGCCCGTCTCGGGCGCGTTCCGCGGGTCGCGGTGCGCGGACATGATGGTCGTGTCTCGTTGACGATCGAACTCCCCGACGAGATCACCCCGGTGGAAGAAGACGCCATCGTGACCTGGGCGGTCCGAGCGATTCGTGAACAGGATCCGTTTTCGGCCACGACCGATGTCATGGTCACCGGACGCGTCTCCCGCCACTGACCGAGGGCGCGAGAAGTATGGTTCCGGTGTGGACCGCCGGATCTTCGGGCTCGAAAATGAGTACGGAGTCACGTGCACGTTGCGTGGTCAGAGGCGGCTGAGCCCGGACGAAGTCGCGCGCTACCTGTTTCGCAAGGTCGTCTCGTGGGGTCGCTCGTCGAACGTCTTCCTGGAGAACGGCGCCCGTCTCTACCTCGACGTGGGATCTCACCCCGAATACGCGACACCCGAATGCGATTCGATCTACGACGCCGTCGTTCACGACAAGGCGGGGGAGCGGATCCTCGAACGGCTGGCCGCTTCGGCCGAGGAGCGTTTGCGCGAAGAAGGAATTCGCGGCACCGTCTACCTCTTCAAGAACAACACCGACTCGGCCGGTAACAGCTACGGCTGTCACGAGAACTACCTCACGCGTCGGGGCGACGACACGGCACGTCACGCCGAAGTACTCATCCCGTTCCTCGTGTCGCGTCAGATCTTCACCGGCGCCGGCAAGATCGTGCAGACCGCCCGCGGACCGATCTTTTCCATCACTCAGCGCGCCGATCACATCTGGGAAACCATGTCGTCGGCGACGACCCGCAGCCGACCGATCATCAACACCCGAGACGAGCCGCATGCCGACGCCGAGCGCTATCGCCGCCTGCACGTGATCGTGGGGGACTCGAACATGAGCGAGTACTCCACGTTTCTGAAGATCGGTTCGACGGCGTGCATGTTGCGCATGCTCGAGGACTCGCGAGTGGTGTTGCGTGACATGACTCTGGAGAATCCCATCCGAGCCATTCGCGACATCAGCCACGACATGACCTGTCGTCGCACGGTGGTTCTGGCCAATGGCCGGGAGGTGAGTGCCCTCGACATTCAACGCGAGTATCTCGATCGCGCCTTGCGTTACGCCGAGACGAAGGGCTTTCCACCCCTCGAGCAGAAGGCACTCGAGATGTGGGAACACTGCGTGACCACGATCGAGAACGATCCCCTGAAACTCGATCGGGAGGTCGACTGGGTCATCAAGCACTCATTGATCGAGCAGTACTCGGCTCGTCACGGCCTCGAACTCGGCGATGCTCGCAACCAACTGGTCGATCTCCAGTACCACGACATCAATCGCGACCGCGGACTCTTCTACAAGTTGCAGGCGAAGGGCCTCGTCGAACGCCTGTGCTCGGAAGTCGACATCGACACGGCTCTCACCGACCCTCCGCAGAACACGAGGGCTCGCCTGCGGGGCGAATTCATCCGAGCGGCCAAGGAGAAGCGGCGCGATTACACCGTCGACTGGGTGCATCTGAAGCTCAACGATCAAGCGCAGCGGACAGTTCTGTGCAAGGACCCGTTTCGGAGTCGCGACGAGCGCGTGGAGAAGCTCATCGCATCACTGTGACGCGGGACGACAGGGTCGGCCCGATACGGTGACGGCGTGGAGATCAGCCAGCCGCCGGTCGACGATCCGACCCCGGTCGGAGGTCCCGACATCGAACCCGACTCGCGCCCATCGCGGTCGCCGCGGGCCAGCCGGGTGGTGTGGGAATGGTCGATCGTCGTCCTGGTGGCGGTCGGTGCGGCTCTCATCATCCGCCTCTTTCTGTTCCAGCAGTACTACATCGACGGTCCGAGCATGGAAGGAACGCTGCAGCCTCGTGACCGGGTGCTGGTCAACAAGTTGTCGTATCGACTCCACGACGTCAATCGCGGAGACGTGGTGGTGTTCGACCGGGTCACCGCGGCCGAACAGCACGACGACCTCATCAAGCGCGTGATCGCGTTACCCGGTGAGACGGTCGAAGTTCGCTCGTGCACGATCTTCATCGACGGAGTGCGCCTCGAAGAGCCGTATCTCGACGAGGAAATGGTGAGCCAAGCCGATCCGTTGGCTCGCTGCGGTTCGCACACCGACGTTCCGGCTCAAGTGATTCCCGACGAAATGGTGTTCGTGATGGGCGACAATCGCGTGCAAAGTTTCGACAGCCGTGACTTCGGCCCCGTCGAGATCGACAAGATCCGCGGGCGAGCCTTCATCGTGATCTGGCCCGCCTCGGCGTGGGCTTTTCTCTGATTGCCAGTCGTCAGCCGTACTGACGCGCTAGCGCTTCGACCATTCGGTCGACCCAGTCGCTGAACACTCCGTCCACGCCCATGCGCAGGATCTGGTCGAGGAAATGATCGTGCTGCACGTCCCACGCCAGCGCGTACCGGTCGAATCGGTGGAACAAGGTCACGAGTCCACCGCTCCAGTCGGTGTGATGCATGTTGATGGCCTCGATGCCGGCGTCGCGAAGTTGGGTGGCCCGACGCTCGGGTCCTTCCTTGATGCGCGCCAGACGAGTGGAGTCGACGAGTTTGGCGTGAGTGAGCGATCGCCACGTCGCCACCAGCGTCCAGTCGGGATGGCAGACCCAGGTTCGTTCCTCGATGTCGGGGGAGGCTTCGCGCAGTGCGTCGATGAAGGGTCGGATCGACTCTGGATCCTTGATGTCGACGCTGAACTGAAACTCGCCGGGACAGGCATCGATCATCTCGGCAACCGACGGGATGTGAGACGGGAGGTCGGCCCGACGAACGTCGGCGATCGGCACCTTGCGTCCCCAACGCCGCACGACGCCGTCGTGATCGAGTACGGCCACCCCGTCGGACGTCACCCAGACATCGGACTCCAGTCCGGTGGCGCCGAGCCGGAGGGCCAGTTGAAACGCGTCGATCGTGTTCTCCTGGGCGTGGGCCCGGGCTCCCCGGTGAGCGAAGCCGATCGGCGGATCGAGCCGTGACGGGAGGCGTTGCTGCACACAGCCATGTTGGCAGACCTGCCGTGGTGACCCCCTCGTAGACTCGCGGTGTGTTCAACCTCTCCGGGAGCGAGATCGTGGTCATCTTGCTGCTGGCCCTGATCGTGCTCGGACCCGAGAAGCTGCCCGAGGCCATCCGTCGTTTCGGCCGGGTGTATGGCGAGTTGAGGCGGATGAGCCGTGGGTTCCAGTCCGAATTCAAGAATGCATTCGACGAACCGGCCCGTGAGTTGCGTGAGACCGCCGAAATGACGCGCCAAGCCGTACGCCAGGTGATCGATCCCGCTGTTCCCGATTTCCGAACCCAGTCCGCCAAGGCGGCGAGTGATCAGTCATCGACCCCGACCACGCCTCCGGAGTCAGCTGATACGCCGAGTGGCTCGTCGAGTGACTCGCCGAGTGACACGCCGAGCGGCGAGCCGACACCATGAAATTGCGGTTGCGCCGCGCGTCGCGGGCCGCGGTGTCCGGTCCCGACGACCAGATGACTCTCACCGAGCATCTGGCCGAACTGCGCTCACGAGTCATTCGCGCCGCTTTGGCGGTGGCGCTGGGCGTCATCGTCATTCTGGCCTTCTACGACCCGGTGCTCGAGTTCCTTCGTCAGCCCTACGACAACTTGTGTCAGCGCCGTCCCGATCTCGTCACCAACTGCGATCTGTTCTCGCTCGGGCCGCTCGATGGTTTCAACGCCCGTTTGCGCATCGCCCTCTACGGTGGACTCATCCTCGCTCTGCCGGTGATCCTTTGGCAGGTGTGGCGTTTCATCGTCCCGGCTCTTCACTCGCGCGAGAAGAAGTACGCGATCCCGTTCATCGTGTCGTCCGTCGTGTTGTTCGCGGCCGGCGGGTGGCTCGCTTACATCACGCTCGACAAGGGCCTCGAGTTCCTGGTGAGTTGGTCGGGGAGCGACGTGCAACAGGCCTTCCAGATCACCAAGTACGTCAGCCTGGTGGCGCTGATGATCGCGGCGTTCGGCGTCGGTTTCGAATTCCCGGTGTTGCTCGTCTTCTTGCAACTCGCCGGTGTGGTCCGTCCGCGTCAGTTGGTCGAGGGTTGGCGAATCGCGATCGTTTCGATCGTCGTGCTGGCAGCCGTGATCACACCTTCGGGTGATCCGATCACACTCATTGCCCTCACGGTTCCGCTCGTGTTGCTGTATTTCGTGGCGATCGGCGTGGGCCACCTCATCGTGCGCCGTCGCATCTGACGATGAGTCGCCCCGATCGCGCCGATCTGATCGCGCGCTACTCCTTTCCTCTCGATCAGTTCCAACTGTCGTCGATGGATGTCGTCGATCGCGGTGACTCGGTGATCGTGGCCGCACCGACCGGAAGCGGCAAGACCGTGGTGGCCGAGTACGGGATAGCCGCCGCTCTGGCCGACGGTGCCCGGGCGTTCTACACCGCGCCCATCAAGGCCTTGTCGAATCAGAAGTACAGCGACTTGGTCCAGATGTACGGCCGGGAGCGAGTGGGCCTCCTGACTGGTGACAACGCGATCAACGGCGACGCTCCGGTGGTGGTGATGACCACCGAGGTCTTGCGCAACATGATCTACGCCCAGTCGACCGCCTTGGCCGACCTCAAGGTGGTCGTTCTCGACGAAGTCCACTTCATTCAGGACGCCTACCGCGGACCGGTCTGGGAAGAGGTGATCATCCACTTGCCCAAGCACGTGCAACTCGTGTGTCTGTCGGCCACGGTGTCGAACGCCGCCGAAGTGGCCGACTGGATGAGCACGGTGCGCGGGCCCACCCAGGCCATCGTCGAAGAGAAGCGCCCGGTCGAACTCGAGTGCCTGTTCATGATGGGTGACAAGTCGACCGAACGCGAACACTTGCTGCCGGTACTCGTGAACGGTCGGCCGAACCAGGAAGCCGGCCGTATCGCCGATCAGGGTCATCGTCTGGCTCGGCGCACGCGCAACCAGCGCCGCCGGATCCTCTTCACGCCGTCGCGGATCGACGTGGTCGAACGATTGCGCCACGAGGATCTGCTCCCAGCCATCTACTTCATCTTCAGCCGCAATCAATGCGATGAGGCAGCGGCGGCCTGCTTGCGTCACGGCATCCGACTCACATCGGTCGATGAACGGCGGCGAATCGCCGCGATCGTGGCCGAGCGGCTCGACGGGCTCGACGAGGACGACCTCGACGTCTTGGGCTATCCGCAGTTCGTGGCCCAACTCGAGGCTGGTATCGCCAGCCATCATGCGGGAATGGTGCCCCCGTTCAAGGAGACGGTCGAAGCCTGCTTCGTGGAAGGTCTCGTCAAGGTCGTGTTCGCGACCGAGACACTCGCGGTCGGTATCAACATGCCGGCCCGATCGGTGGTGATCGAGAAGCTCACCAAGTTCACCGGGGAACATCACCAGTTCCTCACGCCGGGTGAGTTCACGCAACTCACCGGTCGCGCGGGCCGCCGCGGTCTCGACGCCCGTGGACATGCGGTGGTGTTGTGGAGTCCGTTCGTTTCGTTCGACCAGGTGTCGGGTCTGGCGTCGAGTCGATCGTTCAGGCTCACGTCGTCGTTCCGTCCCACGTACAACATGGCCGTCAATCTGGTGCGCTCGTACTCGAGTGAAGAGGCTCGTCACCTTCTCAACCTCTCGCTGGCCCAGTATCAGGCCGATCGTGACGTGGTGAAGCTCGAGGCACGTCTCGAGAACCGTCTCGAACGGCTCTTCGATCTGCGCGAGCAAGTGGAAAGCCCCTTCGGCGACATCCACGACTACCGAGCCCGGCTCGAAGGTGTGGCCAGGGTCCGCAGTGAGAGCGCGATCGAGTTCGCACTCGATCGGCTCCGTCCCGGTGCGGTCATCACGGTGACCAAGAAGCGGACGACCGGACGAGCGGTGGTTTTGTCGACGGCGCACCGATCGGGTGGCGTGAAACTTTCGGTGCTCATGTCCGATCGTGCGCTGGTCAACCTCACCGCCCGTGATTTCGACGAGCCGCCGCGCGTGATCGGAAACGTCGAGATCCCCACACCGTTCGTTCCGGCTCGTCCCGAATTCCAGAAAGAAGTGGCCGAACGACTCGACCGTGCGCAGATCACCGACACCCAGTGGGTGGCGCCGTCGCCCGAACGGCAGGCCGTTCACCCGGTGGAGGACGATCCGGATCTGAAGGACCGTCTCAAGGCGGCGGCCCAGGCCGAACGACTCGAACGCGAGATCGATCAACTGCGCGAACAAGTGCGCGGTCGCGGCAACTCGGTCGCCCGCCGCTTTGATCGAGTATTGCGGGTGTTGTCCGACTGGGGATACGTGTCGGGGTGGTCGCTCACCGCCAAGGGCGGAGTCCTGGCCGGAACCTTCCACGAGTGCGATCTGCTGGTGGCCGAGAGTCTGCACGCCGGTCTGCTCGACGGATTGTCTCCCAACGATCTGGCCGGACTCGTGTCGGTGTTCGTGTACGAGCACCGCTCGAGCGAACCTCCGCCGGCCCCTTGGTTCCCGTCGGCTGAGGTTCGAAAGCGATTCCGACGCATCGATCAGTTGAGTGCCGAATTGCGGCATATCGAAGAAGAAGCCGATCTGTCGGTGCATCGTTCTCCCGATCCGACATACATCGCCGTCGCCTACGCGTGGGCGGTGGGAGAAGGTTTTGCCGAAGTCGTGGAGTCGGAGGAATTGTCGGGTGGCGACTTCGTCCGCACCATGAAGCAGCTGATCGACCTACTGCACCAGATCGCGATCATCGCTCCGTTGGGTGACACTCGCCGCGCGGCCGAACGTGCTGCCGAGGCGTTGGACCGCGGTGTCGTGGCGGCGTCGATGGCGGTGTCGGCGTGACGATCAAGCGCCGTGAGTCGTGGGGGACGGCGGGCGACGTGCCGCCCGACATCATCTGGTGCGAGACCGATCGCGACATCTGCGCAGCCATTGTCGCGGGTGCTCGACCAGTCGGTGTGGCGGGGGGTGATCTCGCTCGAACGCTCGGTGTGACCGGTCGGGGTGAACGCGGCATCGAAGTCAGTCTCGATCTGATCGAAGTGGAGTACGTGCGTGGCAGTCGATCGCAGACGGCGTGGGCGGTTGCTCACTGTGTGGCACGAACCTCGTTCTGGCGTGGCGGATGGTGGCGTGGACCGATCGTCGCCGTGATGAACGCTCAGTTCGTGAAGGATTTCGACGTGGCACCGCGGGGTCATCCGAACGACGGCCGAATGGAGTCGATGTCGGTCGATGCGCGAATGACGATCCGTCAACGTTGGTCGGCCCGGCGTCGACTCCCACGAGGCGAGCACGTTCCGCATCCGGCCATTCGGTCGAGTTCGGTCACCGAGACCGCGGGATCGTCCCCGTCGGTCCTGGTGGTCGACGGCCATCGCGTCGGTTCGGTGGATTCGTGGCGGGCGCGACTGCATCCCGATCGGGCGACCGTGTGGGTCGCCACGACGTCGTGATCGACTCACCGACTACGGTGAGTTCATGTCTGCCGTCGCGTCCGAAGCCAAGTCGCGTATCGAAGCCGAGATCACTCGGTGGTCCGATCGGATCGTGGCGGCGAGTCGCGCGATCCACGCGCACCCCGAACTCAACTTCGAGGAAGTCTTCGCCCACGATCTTCTGACGTCGATTCTCGAGGAAGCCGGACTTCCGGTCGTGCGTCATGCGTACGGTGTGAACACGGCGTTCGAAGCCAAGGTCGGAACGGCCGGACCCGAAGTACTCGTGTTGCTCGAATACGACGCGTTGCCCGGGATCGGTCACGGTTGCGGCCACAACGTGATCGCGGGCGCGGGCCTCGGTGCGGGTCTGGCGGCCGCGGCCATCGCGCACGACATCGGTGGAACAGTGCGCATTCTGGGCACGCCGGCCGAAGAAGGTGGCGGCGGCAAGATCTACATGGCGCGGCAAGGCGCATTCTCATCAGGTGTCGCCGCGATGATGGTTCACCCGGCCGATGCCGATCTCTTGCGCATGGACTCGCTCGCCATCCACACGGTCGACGTGGTGTACCACGGTCGCGAGGCCCATGCCTCAGCCGCACCGTGGGAGGGTCGCAACGCGCTCGATGCGGCGGTACTCGGGTACATGAACATCGCCGCGTTGCGTCAGCACATCCGCCCGAACGAACGCATTCACGGCATCTTCACCGAGGCGGGGGAGAAGCCGAACATCGTGCCGCGCCGAGCCGCCGCCACGTGGTACGTGCGGGCCGCCGACTCGGCGAGTTTGCAGCCGCTGAAGAGCCGGGTGCTCTCGTGTTTGGAAGGTGCGACTCAAGCGTGCGGTTGCACCATGGACGCAACATGGGACGGACACTTCTACGCCGAAGTGCGCGACAACGAGACGTTGGCGGCCGCGTACGCGGCCAACATGAAGTCGGTCGGACGCGACGTGGTCGACCCGCGCGTTACAGGCCGTCGCGTGATGGGCTCGACCGACATGGGGAACGTGTCGTACCTCGTGCCGTCCATCCATCCGATGATCCAGGTGGCCCCGGCGGGAGTGCCGATCCACACGCGCGACTTCACCGAGTACGCCGGTTCGGAAGCGGGCGACCGGGCCGTCATCGACGGTGCGCGAGCCATGGCCATGACCGTCGTCGACCTGTGGCTCGACGAGAGACTTCGTGCGCGTGTGAACGACGAGTTCGCCACCCTGCCGCGTGACGTCGACGTCCTCGCCTGAGTTCGCCTTTCCGCTGGTCAGCCCGCTCGGGGTTCCCCGGGCGTCAGGGGGCCGGCAACTAGCGTTGTCTCTCGTGACGGTCTACGCGCCTGAGGAATTCACCCCGGACGAGGCCGACGTTCTCCGCAGGTATTTCACCAATCTCGACGGCCCAGTCTTCGCGCTGGTGAACCTGCCCGAAGTGGTGAAGGGCGCTCTCTTCGCTCGTTACAGCCGCAGCAGCAAGAGCCTGCGCCGCTTGTTCCTCGACGAGTTCGTGGGGGATCTCGACATCGCCGGCGATCAGGGTGTCGACGCGACGATCGGCCTCGAACGTGCCGAAGAGTTGTACGAGAAGGTGTTCTTCGAATACGGGGACGATTCGGTGGCGCAGCTGGGCGGCGTGCACCTCGCCTGCGAACAGGCATCCAACGTCCTCACCAAGATTCTCGAATGGGGTCGCTTGGCCAGCTACCTCGAGCAGAGCACTCGCTACATCGCCTACGACGCGCGTCTGGCCGGGCGTTATCGGTTCTATCGCGATCTCGACATCCTGAACTCGCGGTTCGGCACGCGCTACGTGGGCGACATGGACCGCATGTTCGATTCGTACTCGTTGCTCATGGAGAAGGTCACCGATCACGTGCGGGCGACGGTGAAGCGCGATCCGGCCGACAGCGACTTCGTGTTCAGGCAGGCCACGCGGGCCAAGGCTCTCGACGCGGTGCGCGGCGTTCTGCCGTCGTCGTCGTTGTCGAACGTGGGTATCTACGCGAGTGGCCAGGCCTACGAGGCCATGCTCATTCGCATGCGCGCTCATCCGCTTCCGGAGGCCCAGCAGTACGCGGCGCTGATGCTCGAAGAGTTGCGCAAGGTGATTCCGAGTTTCCTGCGTCGCGTCGATCTGGCCGATCGCGGCGGTCGTTGGAGCGACTATCTGTCGACCACTCGTCTCGAGACGTCCGAACTGGTGGGGGAGTTGTTCGCCGAGACTCCTGTCGAACACAGTGCGCCAGTCGTGCTGACCGACTGGGATCCCGACGGCGAGAACAAGCTGATCGCCGCGATCTGTTACTCGCACACGAGCCTGCCCGAGTCGCAGATCCTGGCCAAGGTCGAGACCATGAGTCAGGCCGAGAAGGTCGCGATCCTGCGGTCGTACATCGGCGATCGCGAGAACCGTCGTCACCGTCCGGGTCGTGCGTTCGAGCGCATCGACTATCGCTTCGACGTCTTGTCCGACTACGGCGCGTTCCGTGACTTGCAGCGGCATCGATTGCTCACGATCGAATGGCAACCACTCACTCCGAACCACGGGTACACGCGCCCCGACCTGGTGGACGAAGCGGGCATGGCCTCGGTGTTCGACGAAGTGATGACTCGCTCGGCCGGGTTGTACGACGCGCTGAAGGTGGAGTTCCCGCACCAGGCGAGTTACGCGGTCTCGATGGCGTATCGCGTGCGGTACGTGATGCAATTCAACGCCCGTGAGGCCATGCACATGCTCGAGTTGCGATCGTCGCCCCAGGGCCATCCGGCCTACCGTCGCGTGGCGCTGGAGATGCACCGTCTGATCGCCGAGCAGGCGGGCCACCGCGCCGTGGCCGAGGCGATGACTCACATGACCGTCGAGGCTCCCGAACTCGAGCGCTTGGCCGCCGAGCGTCGCGCCGAAGCCCGTCGCAGCGGCCGGTGACCATCGTCACCCGGGGATCCGGGCCCCTGGTCGCCATGTATGCCTATTATCCGCCCCCAAGAAGGAGGCGGGCCCATGGCATCTGACGACGAAATCGACGCTGAGGACCTCGACGAAGAAGGTTTTCTCGAGGAAGGTGAAGACGACGACGTCGACATCGATCTTCTCGATGAGGACGAACTCGACGAGGAAGAACTCGACGACGTCGACGTCGACGAAGAGGCCGCGGGAGACGAGTCCGAAGAGGACGAGTCGGCCGCGGTGGTGCGGCCCAAGCGTGCGGTCGAGGACGAGGACGAAGACCTCACCACGGCGGATGACGTCGAAGCCGACCTGGCCCACATTCTCGACGAGCGCCTCCGTGAGCGCAGTGAAGACGAAGAGCAGGAAGAGGAAGAAGAACTTCCCTCGAACGTCGACCCGGAGACCAGCATTCAACCCAAGCGCCCGGACGAGCGCATGTGTCCGCAGTGCTTCTTGTTGGTTCGCAAGGGTGCGCCCACGTGCCCGGTGGGCGACGACTCGTGTCCGCTCATTCCGTCATGACGAAATGAGCGTCGAACCGGTGGTGCGGCCGGCCTCGGTGACCGACGCCGAAATCTGCCGGACCATCGACGCGTCCGCTCGAGTCGGCTTGGCCGATCAGCGGGGCGGTGCCGCTTGGTTGGCCGAGCACGAGGCCCTCGAGGGTGACGCGTGGATCGACGCAACTCTGGTGGTGACCATCCACGATGCGGTGGTCGGTTTCCTGATCGGACGTCGCAGCACCCACCGTGGACGAGGCGAGGTGTACACCGTCGATCGCGTGTACGTGGTCGAGCAGGCTCGCGAACTCGGTTGCGGAGACGCGCTCATCGCGGCCGCGCTGGAAGCGGCCCGAGGTTGCGCGTTCTTCGAAGCAGTGGCTCTACCGGGCGATCGAGAGACGAAGAATCTCTACGAACGAGCCGGTGTGACGGCCCGCTCGATCGTGGTGTCGAAGGTGATCGAGGGCTGAGCCGGAGAACTCAGCGGCCCGACCAGTTGGGCGGCCGCTTCTCGATGAACGCGGTGAGTCCCTCTTTGGTGTCCTCGGAGGCCATCACGCCGGCGAACAGCGAGTTGGTGAGGTTCTTCAGGGTCTCGTCGTCTTCGTACGCCGCCGCGAGAACCACCTGACGGCTCGCGTACACCGCGAGGGGAGCGCAGGCGGTGATCTGGTCGGCCAACTTGCGTGCTTCGTTCATGGCCTCGCCGGGGGCGACCAGTCGTGACAGCAAGCCGAGATGGTACGCGCGCTCGGCCGGAATGGGTTCGCCGGTGAGGATGGCTTCCATGGCGGCGGCCTGACCGATCGCTCGCGGCAGACGGAAGAGTCCGCCGGCACCGGCGATCAGGTTGCGCTTCACTTCGGCCAGGCCGAACGACGAGCGGGTGGTCGCCACCACGAGATCAGCAGCGAGAACGATTTCGCAACCACCGGCGGTGGCCAATCCGTCGACCGCGACGATGATCGGCTTGCGCCGTTCGCGGTACACGAAGCCGGCGAATCCGCCGCGCTTGGTGTTGAGTCCGCCGGCCTGGCCCGAGTTGATGGCCTTGAGGTCGGCGCCAGCGCAGAACACCGGCTTCTCCTGACCTTCGGTGTTGGCGGTCAGGATGCCGACCCACACGTTGTCGTCGGCCTCGAGCGCGTCGATGGCAGCTTCCATGCCCTGGGCCACGTCGCCGTTGACGGCGTTACGCGCCTCGGGGCGGTTGAGGGTGATGATGCCGATACGTCCGTCGGCCTGATACTTCACGATGTCGCTCATGGCGCCGACGGTAGTGGCGAGCGCCGAAAGGCGACGATTCAGGCCGG
>CAZELU010000014.1:0-45007 GCA_964513215.1 uncultured Bifidobacterium sp. | reverse complement strand
TCGGGAACGGCCACGATGGCCGTGGCCAGCGCGGTGGCGGCCAACTGGTGGCTGCCCTGCGCCGACACCGGTGTCACGTGCACGCGACCGTCCTCGGCGAAACGGGCCACCGCACGCTGATAGTGCACCTTGCCGTCGGGCGAACGCTTGAGTTCGGCATCGCACACGGCCCGCACATGGGGCCGATCCCAGACGTCGGGACGGTGACCGGCCATCTTGCGCAGGGCCGGACGCGCGATCAATTCGAAACTCACGAGCGAACTGACGGGATTACCCGGCAGTCCGAACACCGGCACCGAACCACCGCCGCGCCGCGTCAGCAATCCGAACGCGAACGGCTTGGCCGGCTTGATGGCGATCTGCATCCACGACATGTCGGCGATACGCGACAGCACGGCCTTGACGACGTCGTAGTCGCCCATGCTCACACCACCGCTCGTGACGATCGCGTCGCATTCGGCCGCCGCCAGTCGCAGGGTCTGTTCGAGAGCTGCTTCGTCGTCGCGCACGATGCCGTAATCGACGGCGATCGCACCACTGGCGTCGACGGCTCCGATGAGCATGGTCTTGTTGCTCTCACGAATTTGTCCGGGTGCGAGCGGTGATCCGTCGTCGACGAGTTCGTCCCCGGTTGACAACACCGCCACACGAGGGCGCTTCACCACTCGCGGTTCGCGAACGTTGATCGAGGCCAGCACTCCCGCCACCGCCGGAGTGATCTCGGTGCCGGCCGTGAACACCGTCGTGCCGACCCGAACGTCGTCTCCGGCACCTCGGACTCCCGAGCCGCGCGCCACCTCGCGACGAATCTCCACCGACTGCGAACCGTCGAAAGACGCGCGATCGCCCGCGAACACCGTGTCTTCCACCATCACCACGGCGTCGGCACCGTGAGGCATGGGAGCACCCGTCATGATGCGCACCGCAGTTCCGGCTTCGACCGTCATGTCGCCGGCCGCACCCGCGGCGATCTCACCGGTGACGCGCAGACGAACTGGTGTGTTCGACGCTCCGGCGGTGTCGGCCGACCGCACCGCGTATCCATCCACCGCCGTGTTGGCGAACGGAGGAACGTCTTCGGTTGCGACGGCGTCGGCAGCGAGAACCGATCGCGTGGCGTCGTGAACGTGAATCGAGACCGTCGGAAGAACGGAGCAGCGGTCGAAGACGGTGCGGCGGGCCTCTTCGATCGGCAACATGCCCGAGACGGTACCGGTACGGCTCGTTTGCTGGCACACTCGAACCGTGACCCGCGACGATCGCCTCGAGTATTCGCGACTGCCACTCGAGGGGATGACCGCGGCCTGGGTCACCGACGACGGAAACTTCCGCGAGACCCTCACCTTGCGATTCGAGAACGAAGCCTGGACTGCCGAGGGTCTGGTCCAAGGGGCCGACATCCAGTACGTGTTCCGGTTCACCGCTTCGTGGCAACTCCAGCAGATGCTCCTGTTCCGCGACATGGACGACCCCGATCTCTGGCTTGCCAACGACGGCCGCGGCAAGTGGGGCGAAGTGAACGGTGCGCAGCGTCGTGATCTCGGCGGCTGTCACGACATCGACCTGCTGTGCAGTCCGTTCACCCGCACGATGGCCATCCGCCGCCTGCACCTGTCCATCGGACAGTCGGCCGACGTCGAATCGATCACCGTCGACACCGAAACACTGTCGATTCAGCGCGCCCGCCTCGACTACACCCGGCTCAGCTATGGCCTGTGGGTCGTGCACCGTGACGACGAAGCGCCGTCACACGAGTTCGAGGTCGATCAGTACGGGTTGGTGCTCGATCTGCCCGGGCACTTCCGGCGCGTCGCCTGACGCATCACCTAACGCTGAGCCAACCACGCCGTGAACGCTGGGCCGTATTCGGCGTGTTCGAGGCCGGCTTCGACGACGGCCTGCAGCCAACCGACCGGGTTGCCGATGTCGCGACGACTCACGTTCGACATCACCCCGTTCAGCGGATGACGAGACGCCTGCACCGACAAAGCGTCGCTGAGTTGAATCTCGCCGGACGCCGACGGAGCGAGGTTCGCCAAGTCGTCGAAGACATCGGGCAGCAAGGCGTAGCGACCGATGATCACGAGGTCGCTCGGCGCGTCGCCACTCGGCTTCTCCACCACCGACGCGAACGGAACCACGTCGGCGCCGACCACCGAGCGCACATCGCCCACCGGATCGACCACGCCGTAACGGAAGAGTTCCTTCTGCTCCATGCGCTTCAGGGCGATCGCCGGAACGCCGGTGGCCTCGACGACCGAGCCCAGACTGGTCAGCAACGACGAGTCGCCCATCAACTCGTCGGGGAGCAACACGAAGAAGGGCTCGTCGCCCACCGCTGGCCGAGCACACGCCACCGCATGGCCGAGTCCGAGTGGCTCGTCTTGGTACACGAACGACACGCGCACCTCGGATCCGTAGCGCCGCAGACGATCGGCGAGTCCACCCCGACCCTGCTTGTCGAGAATGCTCTCCACCAACTCGTTGCGTTCGAAGTAGGCCTCGATCGCCGGCTTGGCACGACTGGTGACGATCACCACATGGTCGACCCCGGCTCCGACGGCTTCGTCCACGATGAACTGCAGCGCCGGTTGCTCGAGGATCGGCAGCAACTCCTTGGGTACGGCCTTGGTGGCCGGCAACATGCGCGTTCCCTGCCCGGCGGCGGGCACGACGGCGGTGCGGATAGCGCTCGGCACGAGCCAACCCTAGACTTCCGCACCTGGAGAGAACCCCCATGCCGACTTACGTGTACAAGTTCATCGACACCGGTGAGACCATCGAGATCCAACAGGCGTTCTCCGACGACGCGCTCACCGAAGCCCCGCATCCGGCCGACGGAAAGATGCGTCCGGTGAAGAAGGTGTTCCAGCCCGTGGGTGTCACCTTCAAGGGCGGCGGCTTCTACAAGACCGACTCGCGCGGATCGTCGAGTTCGTCGAGTTCCGGTGGCAGTTCGTCGAGTTCGTCGAGCGATTCGGGTTCGAGCACTTCGTCGAGCGACTCGAGTTCGTCCTCATCGAGTTCAGCAGCGTCGAGCTCGTCGAGCACGAGTTCAGCGGCGTCGACCTCGGCCTGACGGCGCGCGGCTGCTCAGCGCCAACCGGCCGCGGCCACCAGAAGAATCAGCGCGGCCAGCGCCACTCGGTACATCACGAACGGATCGAAGTTTCGCGTTCGTACCAGTCGCAAGAGACCCCACACCGCGATCCAACCCGAGATGGCTGC
The DNA here is from genome assembly GCA_964513215.1 of uncultured Bifidobacterium sp. GTDB lineage: Bacteria > Actinomycetota > Acidimicrobiia > Acidimicrobiales > Ilumatobacteraceae > Casp-actino8. Next base: position 41,779 of record CAZELU010000014.1, on the reverse strand, counting down.
CGTGATCACACCCACGATCATCGGTGTGAGAAGCCCGTCGGGCACACCGTCGGCCACCAGTCCGCCCACTTTCACCACGACGGCACCCAGGATGACCGGCAGGCTCATCAGGAACGAGAGTCGCACTGCGGCATCGCGCTCGTAACCCAGCAGGCGCGCGGCCGACATGGTGATTCCCGAGCGTGACGTACCCGGATTGAGTGCGAGGACCTGAGCCGCGCCCACCAGCACGGTGTCGCGCAGATTCAACGACTCGAGCGAGCGTGAGCCCGCGCGACGATCGGCCCACGCGAGTACCACGCCGAACAACACGAGCGACACCGCGATCACGATCGGGCCACCGAGCGTGTCGTCGATCCACGATTCGAAGAGCGCACCAACCAGCGCGGCCGGCACGCACGACAACACGAGCAACCAGGCCAGTCGACCCTCGGGGTTCGCGCGCGCCGACGGCACGAACGCCGCTCGGACACCGTTGCGCACGAGCGACACCACATCGCGTCGGAAGTAGGCGATGACCGCGATGAGCGTGCCGAAGTGCAGAGCCACGTCGAAGGCCTTCTTGATTCCTTCGTCCGAGAAGTCGTCCCAGCCGAACAGCCACGGCACCACGATCAGGTGGCCACTCGACGAGATGGGGAGGAATTCGGTGAGACCCTGCACGATGCCGAGAACGATGGCGTGCAGGATCGGCATGAGTTCAGCCTGACAGGTCAGGCACCGCTCATCGTGACATCGTGGATGACGAGCGAGACGCCGGTGGCCCTCATGGGTAGCCATTCGAGATCGCCGCCCACTTCGGCGATGTCGAGCAGCATCTTCTGGAGCGTGGACGCGATGGTGAACTCGCGGACCGGCGCACCGAGCGTGCCGTTGGCGATGGTGATGCCGGCTGCGCCCGTGCTGAAGTCACCCGACACCGGATTCACACCCGAATGCAGACCCTGCACCTGCTGAATGAGGATGCCGTCGTCGATGCCGGCGACGATCTCGGCCTGCGAACGCGTTCCGGGCACCACTTGCAACGCGAGACAGCCCGCGCCCGGTGAACCCGCGTAGCCGCCGCGCGTGCCGTTGCCGGTGGTGGCCACACCCATACGGCGCGCCGAGTACGACGACTGCACGAACATGCCCAGTGTTCCGCGATCGATGAGCACGTTGCGCCGAGCGGCGAGACCTTCGCCGTCGATGTCGGTGGCGGTGTACGCGAGCGGATTGGTGGGGTCGTCCACCAAGGTGACGAGCGGACTGGCCACCTGATCGCCCAGACGATTGGCGAAGAGGCTGCGACCCTTCACCACACTGTCGCCGTTCAGCGTGCCGCCGATGATGCCGAGGAACTGCGCGGTCACGAACGGATCGAGCACCACGGTCACGCGTCGACTGGCCGGTTTGGTGGCTCCGAGCAGACGTGTCGCCCGATCGGCCGCCTCGCGGGCCGCCTTCTCGATGTCGAGTTCATCGACATCGCGTCCGACCGAAAAGCCGAAGCCGGTCTGTGTCTCGTCACCATCGTCGGCGAGTGTTCCGACGCTCAGGTAGCAACCGTTCTCACGGCCGCTCACCCGAATGCCAGTCGTGGTGGCCACGGCCGCCTCACCGAACGAATCGGAGTAATTGGAGTCGTCGACCCGGACACGTGAGTCGGCCGCGCGGGCCAGACGTTCGAGTTCTTTGGCCAACTCGATCTTGCGCGCCGTCGGCACGCTCTCCAGACGTTCACTCCAGAGCACCTGAGGTGTGACGGCCACACCGTCGGGTTCGGCCAACCCCGACCATTGATCGACCTCGCCGTAACCCAGGTTGTCGCGGGCTTCGGCCAACACATCGGCGATCACGGCCGGATCGAGAGTCCCGGCGTACGACGTGCCCGTGCGGCCGTCACGAATCACGCGAATGCCGATGCCTTCGCTCTGCGCCGACACGAAGTGCTCGACCTCACCCTCGTACACGCGAACGTCGGTGGACAGACTGCGGCTCACGTAGGCCTCCACCTGCTCGCCCGCCTGGGCCAGCGCCACCACGCGGTCGGCGATGGCGAGCAATTCGCCGCTGCGATCAGTCATGACGCGGTGCCGCCGATGGTGAGGGCCTTCACGCGCAACGTGGGCTGGCCGTCACCCACCGGAACACCTTGTCCGTCCTTACCGCACGTGCCCGGATTGCCCATGGCGAAGTCGTTGCCCAATCGATCGATGTCGCGCAACACCTGCGGGCCATTACCGATGAGGTTGCCCTCACGAAGAGGTTCGGTGATCTCGCCGTTCTCGATGAGATACGCCTCGGTCATGCCGAACACGAAGTCTCCCGTGGCCGTGTTGACACTTCCGCCGCCGAGATGCGCGACGTACACACCCGACTCGGTGTCGCGAATGATGTCGTCAGGTGCTTCGCTGCCGTTGAGCACGTACGTATTGGTCATGCGCACCATCGGAAGGTCTTTGTACGACTGGCGACGACCGTTGCCGCTCTGTCGACGACCTTCCTTGCGCGCCCGCAAGTAGTCCCACATGTAGTCGGTGAGCACACCGTTCTCGATGAGCACGTTGTACTGCGACGGGTGGCCCTCGTCGTCGATCGCGATGGCACCCCACTCGTGAGTCATCGTGCCGTCGTCCACCAGGGTGACGAGCGGTGACGCCACCAACTCGCCCACCTTGCCGCGATACACGCTGGCGCCCTTGGCCACCAGGTCGGCTTCGAGACCGTGTCCGCAGGCTTCGTGGAACAGCACGCCGCCACTGCCGGCCTTGATGACCACCGGCATCGAGCCCGACGGGGCCGGCCGGGCCTTCAACTTGGTGAGTGCACGGGTGGCCGCCGTACGCGCGACGTCTTCCACCTGAACCTTGTCGAACAGTTCGAAGCCCATGGTGTGGCCCACCGAGTCGAATCCGGTCTGCATACCAGTGTCACCGTTGGCGACGGCGCTCACGCGAAGCAATGTGCGAATGCGTTCGTCACGTGCGACCAAGCCATCGGAGTTGGCCACCACGATGAGCGTGCGACCATCCGAGTAACCGGCCGACACCTGAGTGATGGCACCACCGGTCGAACGCGCGGCGTCGTCGACACGACGCAGAAGTTCGACCTTGGACGCCTTGGCGACGGTGGACGGATCGACGTCGATCGGACTCACGATGCGCGACGGCTGTGCGGTCAATGCGACGACGCGCGTTCCGCCACCACCTTGACGCGCGGCATCGGCGGCCACACGAGCGGCCGCGAGCAGTCCCGACTCGGTGAGGTCGGCGGTGTGCGCGAAGCCGGTGGTCTCGCCACTGATGACACGAATACCGGCCCCGCGATTGCGGCCGGTCGACAACTGCTCGATACGCCCGTCGTCGAGACCGACTCCGGTTCCGCGCCAGTCGCTGGCGAAGATTTCGGCGAAGTCGGCACCCGTACGCAGGGCGGCCGACAGGACTCGTTCGAGGACGTCGTTGTCGATCACAGGCCGAGTCTAGGAACGAGGTGGCGAACGGGAGAGTCGGCGAGCGGAAGAGCCGCCCGGCTCGTTCACGCCCTAGATTCCAGGCGTGGAAACTGCGGCGACCGAAGCCGTACCGGCCCGTGTTCACCGCACGTACTGGTGGAAAGAGGCGCTCATCATGGGCGCCTTCTACGTGGTGTACTCGTGGACCCGCAATCTGTTCGGCTCGTCGTACATCGCCGCCGACGGCGTTCCCGAACAAGCCTTCAACAACGCCGAGCGTCTCATTCGGCTCGAACGCTTCATCGGCCTCTATCACGAAGAGAGTGTGCAGGATTGGTTCCTCAGTTGGGACTGGTTCATCCGCTTCTGGAACGTGTACTACGGCACCGCGCACTTCGTGGTCACTCTCGGCGTGTTCTGGATCTTGTTCTTCAAGCGACCCGGCGTGTTCCCTCAATGGCGCAACACGCTCGCCATCACCACCGCTCTCGGCATCGTCGGATTCTCGCTCTTCCCGGTGATGCCGCCACGTCTGCTCGACGCGCCGTGCCCCGATCCGGTTCGCGGGGGCTACGGCGGCGCCTGCATCGAGAGCCCGTTGCGTGACACGGGCGCCGACGGGCTCGTGGGCACCGAAGACGACGGCACCTTCGGATTCGTCGACACGCTGCCCGAGTACGGCGCCGCGTTGTGGACTTTCGACTCCGACACCATGAAGTCGATCTCCAATCAGTACGCCGCCATGCCGAGCATGCACATCGGATGGGCCAGTTGGTGTGCGTTCGCGATGTGGCCGCTCCTACGACGACGCTGGACCAAGATCGCCATGCTCTTGTATCCGGCCGCCACGCTCTTTTGCATCGTCGTGACGGGCAACCACTACTGGATCGACGGCGTCGGTGGTCAGCTGGCGCTCGGTGTGGGTGCGTTGCTCGGTTGGGGGCTCCATCGATGGAACCAGAACCGCCTCGACCGCAAGCACGAGGCCCAGTTCGCGAACACCTGACCAGCCAGCGGTCACACGCCCGATTCGGGCCGGGCACTCGCTAGGAACCAGGGCTAGCGTGATCGCACCATGTCCCTGGACTCGATCCGTCAGCCGAGCGATCTGCGTCGGATGTCGTACCCCGAACTCGACGAACTCGCCGGAGAGATCCGCGATTTCATCGTGCGGGCCGTGGCCGACAACGGCGGCCATCTCGGGTCGAACCTCGGCGCGGTCGAACTGACCCTCGCTCTGCATCGTGTGTTCGACTCACCGCGCGACGCGATTCTCTGGGACACCGGCCACCAGGCCTACGTGCACAAGATCGTCACCGGCCGGGCCGAACGTTTCGCATCACTGCGCCAGGCCGACGGACTCTCGGGCTACCCCAGCCGTGAGGAGAGTCGCCACGACTACATCGAGAACAGCCACGCCTCCACCGTTCTGTCGTACGCCTACGGCCTGGCCGTTGCCCGCGACGCCGGGGTCGACCAGCACCGCCACATCGTGGCCGTGATCGGCGACGGCTCCATGACCGGCGGCATGGCGTACGAGGCCCTCAACAACCTGGGCCACAGCAAGCGTCGCGTCATCGTCGTTCTCAACGACAACGGTCGTAGTTACGCGCCCACCATCTCCAACCTCACGCAGCAGTTGACCACCGATGAGAGCGACACCGCTGCCATCGAGCGCGCCGCCCTCCCCGACCGCATCACCGAGAAGTTGTCCGCCGGCCTCACCCGCATCCGAATGAACCCGGTGTACGTGCAGCGTCAGCGGCGTATCGAAGCCTGGTTGCAGAACTTGCCCGTGGTGGGTCAGCAGGCCGAGAAGGGTGTCGAAGCCGTCAAAGCCGCGGTGCGCGAGTTCTTGCAGCCGCCGTCGTTCTTCGAAGCACTCGGCGTTCGCTACATCGGTCCGATCGACGGCCACAACGTTCGCGAACTCGAGGGTGCGCTGCGCAACGCCGAAGACCTCTCGGGCGAAGGCCCCATCGTGGTGCACGTCCTCACTCAGAAGGGCAAGGGCTACTCACCGGCCGAGGACGACGACGAGAAGCACTTGCACGATGCCCCGGTGTTCGATCCGGCCGTTGGCCCTCCGAAGGCTGTTCCCACCGGATACACCCAGGCTTTCGCCGACTCGATCATCAAGGAAGCCGAAGCCGACCCGCGCATCGTCGCCGTCACCGCGGCCATGCCCGGACCCACCGGACTGCTTCCGTTCCAATCACGTTTCCCCGAGCGCTTCTTCGACGTGGGCATCGCCGAACAACACGCGGTCACCGGTGCGGCCGGGATGGCCATGGGCGGACTCCGCCCGGTGGTCGCGATCTACTCCACGTTCTTGTCGCGCGGCTGGGACCAAGTCGTGTACGACGTCGCACTGCATCGTCTGCCGGTCGTGTTCTGCCTCGATCGCGCCGGCATCACCGGTGACGACGGCCCGAGCCATCACGGCGTGTACGACATGGCGTTGCTCGCCAAGGTTCCGGGCATGCGAGTGCTCGCTCCGTCCAGTGCCCAAGAACTGCAGCAGATGTTGCACGACGCTCTGAAACTGGCCGACGCCGGCCCGGTCGTCATTCGCTATCCGAAGGGCGCGGCCCGACAGGTCGCAGCCGATGACGTGGGCGCCGGTCTCGAAGCGCGCAAACTCCAACAGGGTGACGGCGGCGTGGCCATTCTCGCCGTGGGCAAGATGGTCGCGGCCGCGTTGAAGGCCGCCGAGCAACTCGGGGCCGACGGAACTCCGGTCACGGTGTGGGACGTTCGCTCGTGCGCACCACTCGACCCGGCCATGATCGACGATGCCGCCACGCACCGCTTCGTGATCACGGTGGAAGACGGCATTCGCGAAGGTGGCATCGGCACGTCCATCGCCACCCAGATCGCCGAACGGCGTACGGACACCCGCGTGACCGTCCTTGGTGTTCCGACCAAGTTCCTCCCCCACGCCAAGCCCGATCGCTTGTTGAGCCAGCTCGGACTCGACGCCGACGGCATCGTCGCGGCCATCGACGCCGCTCGTTCATGAGTGATCTCTCCCGTGAGTTGAGCCTGGGGCTCGCTCTGGCCGATCTCGCCGACGCGATCACTCTCCCGGCCTTCGAAGCCCGCGCGTTCTCGGTGTCGCGCAAGGCCGACAAGTCGGAAGTGACCGAGATCGATCGCGGAACCGAAGCCGCCATCGTCGACCGTCTCGTGGTCGACCGTCCCGATCACGCGGTGTTCGGCGAAGAACACGGCACACGCGGTTCGTCGGCTTCGCCCTGGCGCTGGGTCATCGATCCGATCGACGGCACGTCGAACTTCGTGCGTGGCGTACCGGTCTGGGCCACCCTCATCGCGCTCACACACGTCGAACGCGGACCGGTGGTGGGAGTGGTGTCGGCGCCGGCCCTCGGACGCCGCTGGTGGTCGAGCACCGACGACGGTGCCTTCGCCAACGGGCACCCCATTCGCGTGGCCGACACGTCACGTATCGCCGACGCACAAGTGAGTATCACGTTCAACGCCGGATGGGACCGCCTCGGTCTCACCTCGCGTCTGGTCGAGTTGCAGCAGCAGTCGTATCGCGCTCGCGGTTACGGCGACTTCTGGCAACACATGCTCGTGGCCGAGGGAGCCATCGACGTCGCGATCGACGCCATCGGCCTCGCTCCGTACGACATCGCCGCGGTACAAGCGGTGGTCGAAGCAGCCGGCGGACGACTCACCGACCGCACCGGAGTGCGCACGTTCGAGAGCGATTCGGCCGTGTCGTCCAACGGTCGATTGCACGACGAGGTCATCGCACGCCTCTGTTAGGGTCCGGTCTCGCATGGCCGAGATCGCGATCACGAATGCCCATCTCGTCGACGGTTCGGGCGCGCCCGCGCGCATGGCCGACATCACCATCGACAACGGCCGCATCTCCGAGGTGACCGAACCGGGGAGCGCCAGTCGCGCCTCACGCACCATCGACGCTGCTGGTCGTCTCGTCACTCCTGGCTTCGTCGACGTGCACACGCACTACGACGCTCAGGTCTCGTGGGACCCCTGGCTCACACCGAGTTCGTGGCACGGCGTCACCACCGCCGTCATGGGCAACTGCGGCGTGGGTTTCGCCCCGGCTCACCCCGACCGTCATCAGTGGTTGATCGAACTCATGGAAGGTGTCGAGGACATTCCCGGCTCGGCCATGAGCGACGGCATCGATTGGCAATGGGAAACCTTCGGCGAGTACCTCGACGTGGTGGGCGGTCGCGAGTACGTGCTCGACATCGGCACCCAGATCGCCCACGGACCGCTGCGCGCGTACGTGATGGGCCAACGCGGAGCCGACAACGAGCCCGCCACGGCCGACGACTCGTTGCGCATGGCTCATCTGGTGGAGGACGCGCTGCGCGCCGGCGCCCTCGGCTTCTCCACCAGCCGCACTCCGTTGCACAAGTCGAAGAGCGGCGAGTTGGTACCCGGCACCATGGTCGCGTCCGACGAGTTGTTCGCGATCGCCGATGCGATGGCCCGTGTCGGCCACGGCAACTTCCAGTTCTCTCCCGAACACATTCGCGTTCCGTTCGAAGAGTGGGACTGGATGCGCGAACTGGTGCGCCGCACCGGCCGGCCGATCAGCGTGAATCTCAGCCAGACCGATCAGTCGCCCGACTTGTGGCGCGACGTTCTCCGCCTCCTGCACGAGGCGCACGCCGACGGCATCCCGATCTACACACAAGTGGCCGGACGCTCCATCGGCATCATGTACTGCCTGCACGGCAGTGTGCACCCGCTCCTCTTCCATCCGGCCTACGCCGAAGTTCAGCACCTGCCGATGCCCGAGCGACTTGCCGCTCTGGCCGATCCCGAACGCCGCCGCCGCATCGTGCACGAGATGCCGGCCGACGGCGGCCTGTTCGCCAAGTTGGTTCTCGAGAAAGCCGACGGCATGTGGCTCGTGAACGGCGCCGACATCGACTACGAACCGCGACGCGAAGATTCGGTTGCCGGCATCGCGACCCGCACCGGACGCACCACTCAAGAGATCATCCTCGATCAACTCACGTCCGACGACGGCAACGGCATGATCTACGCGCCGTTCTTCAACTACTCGTACGGCGATCTGTCGATGACCTACGAGGCGCATCTGCACCCGCACACCCGCATGGGGCTCTCCGATGCCGGCGCTCACTGCGGTGCGATCTGCGATGGCGGCATGCCCACGTTCATGCTCACTCACTGGACACGCGATCGCTCGCGTGGCCCCAAGTTGCCGCTCGAATACGTGGTGCATCGTCAGACCCGCCAAACGGCCGAGTTCTACGGTCTTCGTGATCGCGGCCTGATTGCTCCGGGTTTGCGCGCCGACATCAACGTCATCGACTACGACTCACTCGGTTTCGACGTGCCACGCATGGCCTTCGATCTCCCGTCGGGCGCACGGCGTCTCGTCCAGCATGGTCGCGGTTACGTCGCCACGTTCGTGAACGGCGTGCAGACGATCGACCACGACGAGTTCACGGGCCAGCTGCCGGGCCGACTCGTGCGCGGTCCGCAGAACTGACGTCACGTCGCCAGGACGTTCGAAAACGATCAGCGGTAGTAGGGGTTCTCGCCCGACGTGTGGTCGGTGAGGTCGCGAACGCGCGAGATGGCAGGAACCTTCTCCACCACGGTGGTCTGCACACCTTCGAGCATCGTCATACGGCTCATGGAACAGCCGTGGCACCCGCCGCCCATCGTGAGAAACGCCGTGCCGTCGCCGTCGTGGCCCACGTAGGTGACGAAGCCTCCGTGTGCGGCCAGCGCCGGGTTCACGTCGACAGCGATCACCGACTCGATCTCGGCCGACAATTCGTCGTCCTTCACGAGACCTTCCACCATCGGCGCCTGCGGACGGTTGGGATTGCGGATGACGAGACCACCCGACGAGGTGAAATCGAGAACCGCTCCCTGCAACAACTCGACGTCCTTGGCCGGAACGATCACCTTGAGTCCGTCGTGAGTGCGCACTTCGTCGCTGAACGCCGCCTTGCGGAACTCGTCGAGCGACAAGTCGTACTTGAACTCCTCACCCGGTCCGCTGACGATCTCGAGGCGCAGTCCGAGTGATGCGGCGTCTTCTTCGGCATCGCGCAACTTGATGAGTTCGGCGTGCGCGGTGGGCGTGATCTCGATGATCGGCTCGGACACCGGTGCCGACGAAGCAAGGGGGCTCTGAGCGGGACTCACGCCGTCAGGCTACCCCTCGATCGCACGACCTCTTCGGGTCATCGCGGACCGCCTCCGTCACACTCGATGCGCTGCCCGGTCACGTACGACGCACCCTCGCCGCACAGCCACAACACCACGTTGGCCACGTCGAGAGGCTGGCACACCCGGCCGAATGGCGAGGCCGCATCGAGACTGCGCAAGTCGGCCAGGTCGCGCTGGCCCGTCATGGCCCGAGCGAGCCGAACACCCATGTCGGTCTCCACCAGACCCGGCGCCACCACGTTCACGTGGATACCGAACGGTCGCTCTTCTTTGGCCAACGTGGCCGCCAGCGCTTCCATCGCGGCCTTTCCCATGTTGTACGGCGCACCGTTGGCCGACATGTGCGAGGTGGCCACCGACGAGATCATCACGATGTCGCCCCGCCCCCGAGTGCGCATGGATGGCAGAACGGAGCGCGACAAGTAATGAGGACCGAGTGCATGCGTGGCGATCAACGACTGCAGTTCGCTCGGCTCGGTGTCGGCCACCGCCCGACCGCGTGACGCAATGCCCGCGTTGCACACCAAGATGTCGACGAAACCGAAGTCGGCCACCACTCGTTCGACCATGGCGGCCACCGCATCAGGGTCGTCCACGGAACCGTCGTACGCGCGAGCGCTTCCGCCGGCCGCGGTGATGGCCGCCACCGTCTCATCGGCAGCCTCGCGATCTCGCCGATAGTTGATGGCCACACTCGCACCGTGGGCCGCGAGCAACTCACTGATTCCGCGGCCGATTCCGCGACCTCCGCCCGTCACGAGCGCCACCCGACCCGTCAGTTGACCTGCCATGACTCCCCCATCTCGTCAGCCGATCTCATCAGCACCACTTCGACACAATTGTTCTAGTCGGTCGTTCTGGTCGCGCGTTCGGCCCGAGCGTTGGGTAGCGTCGGATGCGACGGGGAGCTCGCTGGATCGGCGGGCTGAGAGGGTGGTCGCCGCCACCGACCCGAGAACCTGATCTGGGTAATTCCAGCGGAGGGAATCGGATGAAACGACGACACGCACTTCTCGTCATTGGTGGTGATGCTCCGCGTCGCCACGCCTTGCCCACGATCGGAACGGTCGACGTGGTGATCTGCGCCGACTCCGGTTTCGACCACGCTCTGGCCCTCGACCTCACACCGCACGTCGTGATCGGCGACATGGATTCGATCGTCGACATCGACCGTGCTCGCGCACATGGCTCGCACGTCGTGGAGGCCCACCCCGACAAGGACTTCACCGACACCGAACTCGCGCTCGCCCACGCGCTGGCCGACGGTGCCACCGAACTCACGGTTCTGTGGGGTGGCGGCGATCGCTTCGATCACGTGCTCGGCGTGCTGGCCGCACTGGCCGCTCCCGATCTGGCTCGTCTCGACCGCCTCACGGCGTGGGTCGGCGATGATCGTATGCACATCGTCCACGGTGGCCGACGAGTGCAGTTCACCATCGAGGCCGGACGAACGGTGAGCCTCGTGCCGTTGGCCGGGTCGGCCCACGGTGTGACGACCTCCGGTCTGCGTTGGGCTCTCGACGACGCGACACTCGAGGGAAGTCGCGCGCGCGGAGTGAGCAACGTTTCCGTCGCCGACATCGTGAGCGTGTCGGTCGACTCGGGCTGCGTGAGCGTCGTGCTGCCCGCCCCATCAAATGATTCGACCATTCTCGAGAAGTAGCGGAGTCATCATGCGACCAACCAGATCTCTGTCGTTCAGCCTCCTCGGAGTGTTCGCGCTCGCCGTCACCGCGTCCTCGTGCGGCGACGATTCGTCATCCACCCCCGAACGCCTCGTGCTGGTGGCGTATGACTCGTTCACCCCACCCGAGGGTGCATTCGACGCGTTCACCGCGGCCACCGGTATCGAGGTCGAGATCGCGGTTGGTGGCGATGCCGGCGAACTCGTGGCCAAGGCCGCGCTCACTGCAGGTAATCCCGAAGGTGACGTGTTGTGGGGCGTCGACAACACCCTCCTGTCGCGGGCGCTCGACGCCGAGGTCTTCGATCCGTACGTGTCGAAGGCGCACCCGCTCGACGCGTCACTCGTCGCCGCCGGTGCCGACACGGTGACTCCGGTCGACTTCGGCGACGTGTGCGTCAACTACGACATCGCAACACTCGAATCACTCGGACTGCCGGCACCCGATTCCTTCGACGATTTGGCCGACCCGGCCTACTCGGGATTGCTCGTGGTTCCGAGTGCGACGTCGTCATCACCCGGCTTGGCCTTCCTGCTCGCCACCGTCGCACGGTTCGGCGACGAGTGGCCCGACTACTGGTCGCGCCTGGTGGCCAACGACCTGCTCGTGGTCGATGGTTGGAGCGATGCGTACTACACGGCGTTCAGCCGCTACGGCGGCGATCGACCGCTCGTGTTGAGTTACGCGTCGAGCCCGCCGGCCGAAGTGTTGTTCGCTGATCCGCCGCTGCCGGCCGACGCGGCTGCCCCCACGGGTGTGGTCACGTCCACTTGTTTTCGGCAGGTCGAGTTCGCCGGCGTGCTCCGAGGAACAGATCACGTGGATGCCGCTCGACTGCTCGTCGACTATCTGGTGAGCGACCAGTTCCAATCACTTCTTCCCGAGAGTCTTTTCGTGTATCCGGCCAACACCGCGACCGCACTGCCCGATTCTTTCCTTCGCTATGCACCCGAGGTGACGTCACCGTTGGTTCTCGACTCCACCGTGATCGCCGCCAATCGCACGGCCTGGCTCGAGACGTGGTCGGAGATCGCTCTCCCGTGATCGCCCGCCTGCGCTGGATCGGCGCCACCGTTCTCGTCGCGGTGGCGGTGGTGATACCGCTCGTCGGACTGGCTGTCGACTCGCTGCGCGGATCCGACATCACCGCCGTGTGGTCACGCAGCGGAGTGCGCGAGGCCGTGTGGTTCTCGCTCTGGCAAGGCGCACTGTCCACTTTCGCGGCGGTGGTCGTGGGGCTGGCCCCGGCCTGGGCACTGGCGCGATTCGACCTGCCCGGTCGTCGTGTCGCGCTCACCGCTCTCACCGTTCCGTTCGTACTGCCCACGGTCGTGGTGGGTGCCGCCTTCCTGGCCGCACTTCCCGATCGATTCGATCGCTCGGTGTTGGCGATCGTTCTCGCGCACGTCTTCTTCAACGTGTCGGTCGTGGTACGAACGGTCGTACCGGCCTGGGGCGCCGTCGACGATCATCTGCTCGATGCCGCGCGCACTCTCGGCGCGTCACCGCTCACCGTCGCGCGCACCGTCGTGTGGCCACTGCTGCGTCCGGCCGTGATGGGTGCGGCCGGATTGGTGTTCGTGATGTGCGCGACGTCGTACGGCGTCGTTCGTCTGCTCGGTGGACCGGGCCGGTCGACTCTCGACGTCGAGATCTACCGTCGGGCCGTCGATCTGGCCGACGTGTCGGGGGCGACGGTTCTGGCCGTGGCCCAAACTCTCGTGATCGTCGCCCTCTTCGCGGTGTGGTCGCGTTCGGCCACACGCCGTTCGAGCATCACCACCACGCGTCGGCGCCGCGCTCCGATCGCCGTCACCACGGCCGTGTGGACTCTCGTTGCGTTGTTCGCGACCGTGCCCACTGCGCTGGTACTCGCATCCTTCCGCTCGGCATCGGGTTGGTCGACCGCCGGCTGGCGCGCTCTGTTCACCGGCGGAGACGGACTACGGGTTCCGATCGACCTCGGCGACGCGATCGTCAACTCACTGGTGTTCGCCGTCCTGGCGGCGTTGGTGGCGGTTCCACTCGGCGTGGCGCTCGCCCGTGCCGCCGTGTCGTCGTCATCGCGACTGGCCGACTTCATCGCCTCGCTCCCTTTGGGTTCGTCGGCCGTGGTGGTGGGTCTCGGCATCATCGTCACCTACGACACCGGGTCGATCGACGTGCGCGGCGAGTGGTGGCTCGTGCCGCTCGTTCACGCCGCAGTAGCGCTGCCGTTCGTGGTGCGCGCGGTGATCCCGATGGTCGAATCGATCCCACCTGGTCTGACTCAAGCCGCTGCCACTCTCGGCGCCTCACCGGGGCGCCGTTGGCTCGACATCGACCTACCCCTCTTGCGTCCAGCCCTGGCCACCGCATCGGCGTTCTCTCTCACCATGTCGATCGGTGAGTTCGGCGCCACCAGCTTTCTCACCCGACGCGACACCACCACGTTGCCGATCGTGGTCGACACTCTGCTCGGTCGTGCCGGTTCTCTCCCGCACATGACGGCCTTCGCCGTGGCTTCGCTTCTGCTCGTGCTCACCGTGGTCGCTGTGACCACGGTCGATCGGTCGGTGCGCGCATGAGCCTCACCGTCGGGTCGCTCGCGGTCACTCTCGAAGGTCGTCGCATCCTCGACAACGTGTCGTTGCACGTCGACACCGGTCGCACCATCGCGGTGTGTGGACCGTCGGGCTCGGGCAAGACCACCTTGTTGCGCGCCATCGCCGGACTCGTGCCCATCGACGCTGGACGGGTTGAAGTCGACGGTGCCGACGTCACGGGCACTCCGACTCACCGTCGGTCGATCGGTTTCGTGTTCCAGGACAATCAGTTGTTTCCACACATGAACGTGGCGCGCAACGTCGGATACGGCTTGCGCGTTCTCGGCTGGGAAACCACCCGTATTCGAACGCGTGTCGACGAACTACTCGAACGTGTTCAATTGAGCGATCGACGCGACCAGGACGTGGCCACGCTGTCGGGCGGCGAGGCCAAGCGAGTGGCTCTGGCCCGGGCTCTGGCCCCGTCACCACGAGTTCTTCTACTCGACGAACCGTTCACCGGACTCGATCGGCCGCTGCACGATCAACTGGCCGCCATGGTCGAGCGAGTGCTTCGAGACACCGGCACCACCGCGGTTCTCGTGTCGCACGATCCAGCCGATGTGGAAGCCATCGCACAGTCGCGCATCGACCTGCCACCGGCCACCAACGCTCCGTAGCCGAGCGTCCCAGTAGTTTCGTGTCATGTCCTCGGCGCTGCGCATCGGCTTCCTCGGTGCCGGCCACATCGCCACGTATCACTCGAAGAGCCTGCGTCACGCCGCGCGCGACCTGAACATCGACATCGTGCGAGGTGGCGTTCACGACGTCGATCGCTCACGGGCCGAATCCTTCGCGGCCGCGAGCGGACACACGGTCATGGATTCGGAAGCCGCCGTCATCGACTCGTGCGACGCGGTGTACGTGTGCACATGGACGTCCGAGCACCTACGGCTGGCCACCATGGCAGCCGAACAGGGACGGGCGGTGTTCTGCGAAAAGCCACTCGCTCCCGACCTCGACTCGGCGCGGACGCTCACCGATGTTCTGGAAACCAGCGGGGTCGTTCACCAAGTGGGTCTGGTACTGCGTCACTCCCCCGCGTATCTGTGGGCGCGCGATCTGGTGCGCGACTCTCGGGCTGGCCGCGTGATGACGGTGGTCTTCCGCGACGATCAGTTCATTCCCATTCAAGGTCACTACGCGTCGACCTGGCGGGCCGATCGTGAACGAGCCGGGTCGGGCACTCTCATCGAGCACAGCATCCACGACGTCGACATGCTGCACGCCGTCATCGGGCCGATCGGTTCGGTGAGCGCGCGGCAGGCCCACTTCCACGGCATCGACGGAATCGAAGACGTCGTCACGGCGGCAATCTCGTTCGACGGAGGCGCACCCTCGGCCACCGGTTCGCTCACCAGCATCTGGCACGACAACTTGTCTCGACCGAGTCTGCGTCGCGTCGAAATCTTCTGCGAGCGGCGCTACGTCGCGATCGAAGGCGACTGGTTCGGACCGGTCACGTGGTCCGACTCCGATGGTTCGTCGGGATCGCTGCAGGGTGACGAACTCGTGGCCGCCACCGCAGCGCTGGTTCCCGGGCACGCCAACCCTGACGCTGCCTTCGTTCAATCGGTTCTCTCCGGCTCACCCGCGTACCCATCGGCGCGGGTGGCGTTGCGCGCACACGAAGTGGTCGACGCGATGTATCGCTCGGCCGCAACGGGTGGTGACGCGGTCGCGGTGGGGGCTCACGCGTTCACGATTCGCCGCGCCACCGTCGACGAAGTTCGACCGTTGCGCCTCGACGTGTTGCGACGCGGAATGGCCAACCGAACCGTGACGTTCGACGGCGACGACGATCGCGACACCATTCATTTGGCCGCGTTCGATCACGGCGGTCGTTGTGTTGCAACGTCCACCTGGCTCGCGCGGGCGGCCGCCCATCGCCCCGATGCCACGGCCTGGCAACTGCGCGGAATGGCCACCGATCGCACCCTCCAGGGCACCGGATTGGGCGGGCGACTCCTGCGTGCCGGACTCGATGCGGCTCGCTCCGCGGGTGTGCGCACAGTGTGGGCCAACGCGCGCGATGCGGCACTCGACTTCTATCGGGCCCACGGATTCACCGTGGTGGGCGACGGTTTCATCGAAACCGTCACGCAACTGCCCCACCACGTGGTGGAGATCGATCTCTGAACTCCGTCCGAGTCGACCGACTCGGCTCCGTGAGAACGTCGGCGCGTCCCACATGACGACGTGCTCGCGCGCTTGGCCGCCCTGATCGCCCACGAACTTCCGTCGGCCCGTCGCTGGTCGGGTCCCGACACCTGGCGTGGCCCGCTCGCCGATCAGGTCGACGACGACCTGCGCCTGGTCGCTCACCTGCTGGCCGATGCGGTCGACGAACTCCGCCGTCTCGAACTCACTCTGGACATCGATCCGCGATGACGTGGCTCGGCGCCGATGTCGATCGACTCCATTCGTTCGGCCTGGCCCTCGAGCGTTTGCATCACGAACTGGTGCCGTTGTCGTCGGTCGACCCCCGCGTGGCGCGCGCTCTCCATCTGGTGGAAACCGATCTCGATCACGTGCGACGCACATGGCACCAGCTGTCGTTCGGACGCATGGCGGCAGTCGAGTTCGATACCTGGGGCGCCGACGGTGCCGCGTGGTGGACCGAGCGTTTCGTGGCATCGTCCACAACGGCCGACTCGATCCTGCGGCGGGTGATCGACAACTCGGCCGAGCAGTCGTTCGCCGATCGCATCCGAGCCGATGTAGCTCTGTTGCACGGTGTGAGCGACTTCGAGGTGGTGGCTGACTTCTGGACACGGGCCACCGATCCGAACACGGTTCCGGTCGACGTCGCTGGTGCACGCATTCGCCGACTGCTCGACGCGATCGTGATCCATCGCGCCGATCGATCGATCTTCACCACACTCGCTGGTCACCAAGCCGCTGTCGAGCAACGCGATCGCGACATCGATCAACTCCTCGCCTTGGTGATCGCCCCGTGGTCGCTGCACTTCACCGCTCTCGCGCGCGAATGGAACTGGACTCCGCAAGAGGGCCTGCACCGTCTGCACGAGATGTTGGCGATCCCGGTGGTGGCCAGTGCGGTGGCGGCCGGGTTACCCGCGGCGGTCGATCGCGCCCTCACCGATCTCCCCGCCGACGATTTCGCGCGTCGGCGACGCATCGACGACGTCGCAGCCGGATCTGGAGCGACGATCGATGCGGTCGGAGCGGCCGTGCTGGGTCGATCGACCACCCCGCTCGATCGCCTCGACGATCTGGTCGGGCTCGTGCCGTGGGGTTCGTGGGCGTCGGGCGTGGCCGCTGGCACCACCGCGGCCACCATCGTTCAACGACTCGATCATCGAGCGAGCGACGAACGAAGCGTGGCTCGCCGAGCGGTCACGCAGCGCAGCACCTTGGCCACCGTGGCCATGACCGCGGTGGCGAACGATGCGGTGAAACACGGTCGCATCGGTACCTCGGCTCGTCATGTGAACAACGATCTCGCCCACGAACTCGAGCGCACACGAGTGGTCTTCGATTCGGCCGCCGATCGCGGCGGCTCCTTCGTGCAGTCGGGCGGCACCTCGCCGCTCTGACCGATCAGCCGGTGATGCTCACGTCGGTCGCGAAGCGGATCGATCGCGACGGGTCGGGTTGAACGAGGATCTCGAGTGTCCAGGTACCGGACGACAACAGCGCCACGCGACCGATGTAGTGATTGGGTCCCGACTCGGTGACCTGCACCGCGACCGGCGGGAGCGACGGATCGGGGTAGGTCATACGCATGGTCACGCTCTCCATGCGTTGCAGAGTTCCGCCACTCGGCGTCAACGACACATGGATCTCGTTCGATCCGACGTTGCCCGGTGTGACCGTGACGTCGGCGATCAGGTCGCCTTGCACCAATTGCGCCGAGAAGATGTTGGGGGCGGCCTGCACTTCGGGTGATTCGGCCACGAGGGTGGCGGTGGCACCCAGAACCAACACGGCCACCGCGACTTCCACCGCCATGAGCCGACGCAGACCGCGACGACGACGCTCGTCGTCGACTACCGACGACTCGGTGTCGTTCGCATCCGATGCGTTGCCGGGTTCGGCTTGGTGCGAGATCACCAGACGAGCGACGAAACCCAACGTGATCACCACCACGGCGAGCGCCACCTTCACGAGCAACCAGCGACCCCACTCGGTGTCGGACAACTGCGTGAGGCCGCCACCCAAGTGCCAGGCCTGCCACACGCCAGTGGCAACCGCGAGCGGCATGGCCACGGTCGACACGCGCGAGAACGGAGGCACCGCGTCGAGGTTGCGCGTGGCGACGACGGCGAACAATCCACCCACCCACAGAGCAATGGCCGCCAGGTGCACGGCGTCGACCGCCACCGCAACACCGGCCGGTGACGACGCGCTGGCGTGACTCGCCGCCGAGAACGAGACGACGACGGCCGCACCCACCAACGCGGTGGACGAACGCCACCACGATGTGGCCAGTCGATCGCGTCGATCGTCGTCGGGTGTGGGCGCCGAACCCAGCATCAACACCACCAACAACGACGCCAGCACGAGGCGGACGATCAGCGATTGGCCGAGCCGCGTGTCGAGAACGTTCGACCACGCGTTCGAGTCGAACGCGTCCGACCACGAACCACCGGCGCTGAACGCGCCCTGGAGCAAGAAGTGGCCGAGGGAACCGATCACCAGTGCCACGAGGCCAGTGCCGATGAGTCGTCGCGCGGCGCGCCCGTTGGCCAGCACACCGAGGAAAGCCAGGCCGCCGAGCGCTGCGATCACCCCGAAGTAGGCGAGGAACCGAGCGATGTCGAGTCCGAGGCCGATGCCCGTGGCCGCCGAACGACCCGAGAGAACGTCGCCGATGAGTGCACCGGCATCGACCGATGCTCCACCCACACCCACTTCGAAAGTGAACGCGCCTTGAGCCACGTGCCCGTCGGATGACACCACGCGCCAGGCGACCACATAGAGACCGTCGGCCAGATCGGGAACCCCACTCGCGACGACGACGGTGGGATCGTCGGGAGACACGCGGGCGTCGTCGATGGATACGACAGCGCCGGTTTGGTCGACGAGTTCGACGGCTCCGTCCTGCGGAGTGACCGGCTCACTGAAGTCGAGGAAGATCTCGGGCGGTGCGTCGTCGAGAACCGCCGACGGCGACGGATCGGACGAGTCGAGACTCGCGTGAGCGCTCGCCGGCGAGGCTCCGAAACCGATTGCCGCCATCGAGGCCAGTGTGACAACAGCGAGATGACGGCGAACGGAGGGCACGCGACAGTCTCTCATGTCGACGTCTCAGCCGAGCAGACGCGCCGGTTCGACACCGTCGACGACGAGCCGACCGAGCAGCCAGGCCAATCGCTCGGCCGGTTCGAGTCGCGAAACCTGATCGGGCAGGTGCGAACGACCCATCGACGTCCGAGACACGAACATCATCGTCATGACCCGCAGATCTTCGCGGACGTAATCGGACGACCAGCACGTCGGTCCGTCGAGGTCGAGTTCGGCCAATCCGAGATCGGCGCAGTGCACTTCCACTTCGCGCCACCGACGCAACGGCAGATCGGAAACGGGAACCTCGATACCCGACACCATGAGCCCGCGTCCGTACCACGCGTCGCGGGCGCGAGCGAAGGCCCCTTCCACCGCATAGATCGACCGACGCACGCCCTTCACATGATCGCTGGCCGACCGTGTGGCATCACGCTCGATGGCCTCGACCCGCGCCGCCATTCCACCGGGGTACTGCTCGCCGACCGCTCCGGATTCGGCCGCATCCACCAGTCGCACCATGCTGTCGCCTTGATGCTCGAGATGGGCGAGAACGTGACCCACCGTCCAGTCGGGCAAGCGAGACGATCGATTGACCATCTCGTCGGTCAGTTCGGCGAGCGACACGAGAAGGTGTTGATGGGCGCGGGCGAGACCTTCGACGTGTCGATTGAGCACGATCGGATCGAAGGGTGTCTCCACCCGACGAACGGTAGCGGGACGATCAGGCCAGCGGAGTGGAGCGTCGCGGCACCACGACCACGGTGCCATCGGGGTCTCGGTGCACCGTGACCGACACGCCGTAGAACTCCGACAACGTCTCGGCGCGCAACACCTCGTCGGCCGGACCCGACGACACGCAATGCCCGTGGTGCAAGAGCGCCAGACGATCGCTGTACAAACCGGCCAACGTGAGGTCGTGCATGGCTGACAGAACCGTGAAGCCGTGCTCGCGACGAAGGCGGTCGACGAGTTCGAGGGCCTGCTGCTGATGACCGATGTCGAGGGCGCTGGTCGGTTCGTCGAGGAGCAGGATCGGCGCCTCCTGGGCGAGCGCGCGAGCGATCACGATGCGCTGACGTTCACCGCCCGACAGTGTTCCGAGGCGACGCTGCGCGAACTCCGACACGTCAAGTCGCTCAAGGATCTGGCGGACCAGTTCGCGGTCGTGTTTGGTTTCGCTGCCGAAGTAGCTCACGTACGGGTTACGGCCGAGCAAGACATACTCGAACGCCGTCATGTCGTCGGGCAGAGCTGGTGACTGGGGAACGTGTGCGATCAGTTCGGCTCGGCGACGTGTGGAACGCAAGTCGAGCGACGCACCGTCCACCGTGATCTGACCTTGGTACTTCACGAGACCGGCGACCGAACGAAGCAACGACGACTTGCCCGCTCCGTTGGGACCGATGAGGCACAACCACTCCCCCGGGCGCACGACATCGGTGAACGAATCGACCGCGACGGAATCACCGTACGAGACCGTGAGATTGCTGAACGCGAGAGATGTCATCGCATGGCTCCTTGCCGAGAACGAAGAACGATGATGAAGAACGGAGCGCCGAGGAAGGCCGTGACCACACCGATGGGTGTTTCGGCCGGATCGGACAGGATTCGGCCGGGCACGTCGGCGACGATGAGGAAGGTCGCTCCCACCATCACCGTGAGCGGGAGTAGACGGCGATAGCTCGCGCCCGCCAGGAAGCGCACGAGATGCGGCACCATGATGCCGACGAAGCCGATGAGGCCGCTCACGCTGACGACGGCCGACGTACCGAGCGTGGCCGCCACCACCACGGTGAGGCGAATGCGATCGACGCGCGCACCGAGTGACTGCGCTTCGTCGTCGCCGATGCGCATCACGTCGAGCAGTCGCCGGTGGGCCAACAACACACCCGAACTCACGATCACGTACGGCAGGACCAAGCGAACGTCCGACCACGTGGCGGTCGACAGCCGACCGAGAATCCAGCTGTACACCTGGCGCACCACTTCGGAGTTGCGCTGCAGGATGAACGTCTGGACCGCTGTGGCGAGAGACGTGACGGCCACGCCGGCGAGAACGAGGGTGGCCGACACGCGTGCGGCACCGAAGGCCGCACCCACGAGATACGTGAGCAACACCGCGAGCAAACCGCCGATGAACGCCGCGAGTGGCAACGGATCGATCGGCCACGATTCGGTGGCCGTGCGATTCACCACGATCACGAGCGTCGCACCGAGTCCGGCGCCGGCCGCGACACCGAGCAGATACGGATCGACGAGCGGATTGCGAAAGACACCCTGGTAGCTCGCACCCGCCAGCGAGAGCATCGAGCCGACCAGGGCGGCGAGAACGACGCGTGGCATGCGGATCTCCCAAAGCACGGTGCTCTCGAGAGGTGAGACACCCGAGTCGATCGACACGAACGGAAGTCGGTCGAGCAACTCGAGTGGCACGCGCCACCATTCGGGTCCGGCCGGACCGATCATGGCGCCGAACAAGAACGCGACGGCGAGCAGCAGGCCCGCACCGGGCAGCCACCACGAACGTCGCGTCGATTCCGTCATGTCAGCCCACGGCTCCGGCGATGGCTTCACCGATGGCGTAGAGGTAGTCGACGATGCGTGGTCCCCAACGCGAAGCCAAATCGTCGTCCATCGCGATCACGTTTCCGTCGAGCACCGCGCTCAAACCTTCCCAACCCGGACGTGCGGCAACACCTTCGGGTGTGACACCACAGCACTTCGTGTCGGCGAGGAAGACGAGGTCGGGATCCTGGCTCACGATGAACTCGGCCGAGAGCTGCGGATAATCACTGGTTCCCTCGCTGGCGTCGGCGATGTTTCGCAACCCGAACAACTCGTACAAGGAACCGACGAACGTGTTGGACGTGACCGAGTAATACGTGTCGTCGAGCTCGTGGTAGTAGGTCAGCGGCTCATCCAGGATCGGTGACTGAGCGAGGATGGTCTCCACGGCCGAGCGCATGAGGCCGACGACCGCCTCGGCTTCTTCGGTGCGACCGATCGCAGCCGCCAACTCGTCGATCTGCGCGTAGACGTCGTCGAGGGAAGCCGGTGGCAAGCCGATCCACACCGGAACGTCGATCGCTTCGAGTTGCGCCTTGATACCCATCGAGTCGTCGGCGATGATCACGAGATCGGGCTCGTATTCGGCGATGGCTTCGACGTTCGGCTCGAAGGCCGACAGGTCGGTGAGCACCGAGGCCGCTTCGGGCGGGTAGTTCGACAGGGAATCGACCGCTACCACCTGCTCAGCGGCATCGAGCGCGAACAGCATCTCGGTGTGAGTGGGCGACAACGACACGATGCGCTGCGGGAAGTCGGATGTGTCGGTGGCGGACGTGTCAGAACTGGACGTGTCGGGCGCTGACGACGAATCGTCTCCCCCGCACGCGGCCAGTACGAACAAAGAAAAAGCGCCGACCAGTAGTCGACGCTTCGTTGACTTTCTCATGTGGGCCTCCTCAAGCCTGAGGAGGCAAGAGGAGTGCGAGACTGTCTCGCGATCCACCCTTGCCTCGAGGGTTGACTCGCACGCAGGTCAGGCGACCGGACTCGTCGTTCTCGGATGAACCGAGACGAACCACCGTTGCGGGACAGTGCCGGGATCTCACCGGACTTCGCTGAACTGTGCGTGCCGACTATTGCCGGCTCGACGACCATAACACCGCTGGTCTGCCGACGAAAGCGGATCCCGTGAAGTTGGGGCCGGAACGATCTCGCCCACCCCGCCGACCTGGTCGTAGCCTCGCCCCATGACCCGAACCGAGGCGCTCAGCGAAGATCCGCGCCCGAGCGATCTGCGCACCACCGATTCGCTCGTGATCGTGCTCACCGGCGATGGGAAGGGAAAGAGCAGTTCGGCCTTCGGCATGGTTCTACGCGCGTTGGCCCGCGGCTGGAAAGTTGCCGTCGTGCAGTTCATCAAGTCGAGCGAGTGGCAAGCGGGCGAGCAGAAGATGTGCGAGCAACTCGGCGTCACCTGGCACGCACTCGGCGGAGGCTTCACATGGGACTCGGCGAACATCGAGCATGATCGTGCGCTGGCCGCCGATGCGTGGAAGACCGCAACCGGAATCATCGAGTCAGGCGAGTTCGATCTGGTCGTTCTCGACGAAGTCACCTATCTCATGTCGTGGAAGTGGGTCGAAGCAACCGACATCGTGTCGACCATCGCTCATCGTCCACGACACGTCAACATCATCTGCACCGGCCGTGACGCTCCCGATTCACTCGTCGATCTCGCCGACACCGTCACGTCGATGACCAACGTGAAGCACGCGTACGACCGCGGCATCGCAGCCAAGCGCGGCCTCGACTACTGATGCTCGTCGTCGTCACCGGCGGGGCTCGCAGCGGCAAGAGCACGTTCGCGGTCGAATTCGGACGTCGTCACCCCGGTCCGGTCGTCTTCGTGGCCACCGCACCGGCGATCGACGACGACATGCGCGTTCGCATCGATCGACATCGGGCCGAGCGCCCCGACTGGCCCACGATCGAAGAGCCGTGCGACATCGTGCCGGTCGTTTCTTCGGCGTTGGCTGGTTCGCTCGTGATCGTCGACTGCCTCACACTGTGGGTCTCCAACCTCATGTGGCGCGGAGACACCGATGCCCAGGTCGAACGAGCCGCCGATGACCTCGCGTCATCGGTGCCTTCCGATGTCGCCGCTCTCTTCGTCACCAACGAAGTGGGTCTGGGTGTGCATCCCGAGACCGAACTCGGTCGCCGCTACCGCGACCTCCTCGGTCGCGTGAACCAACGAGTGGTGGTGGCCGCCGACCGCGCGCTGTTCATGGTGGCCGGCCGCGCGTTGCCACTCTCCGATCCGTGGGATCTCGTCTCATGAGTCGGGCCTGGCTCGTCGAACAATTCGCATCGCTCACGCCATCCGACTCGGCGAGTGCACAGGCCACTCGCGACCGAGTGAACGACATCTTGCGGCCGAGCGGAGCATTGGCCCGTCTCGACGAGATCGCGATCTGGATCGCGTCGTGGCAGCGCTCGGCGCAGCCCGCGGTGTCGCGTCCAGTGGGGCTCATCTTCGCCGCGAACCACGGTGTGGCCGCCGCCGGTGTGAGCAATTACCCCGTCGACGTCACGGCCGCGATGGTGGCCGCCTTCGAGGCTCACTCGTCGACCGTCACGGCGTTCGCCGACATCGCCGGTGCCACCGTGAGTGTGGTCGACGTCGGCGTGAACGAACCGAGCTACGACTTCCGCACGATGCGAGCGGTCGATGCCGAACGAGTCGACCACGTGATCGACGTGGCGCGCCGCGCCGTGGACGCACTCGACACCGACCTGCTCGTTCTCGGCGAGATGGGGATCGGCAACACCACGGCGGCCGCGGCCGTCGCTCATTCGCTGTACGGAGGGCACGTGCACGAGTGGGTCGGACGCGGCACGGGCGTCGACGATGCCGGCCTCGCACGCAAGCAGCAGGCCGTGGCCCGCGGTGTGGCCCGCATGGAACGCGACGATCCCGATGCGTCGGGCATCGACGTGGTGGCCGAAGTGGGCGGACTCGAATTGGTGGCGATGGCGGCGGCGATCGTGGCGGCGCGTCAACGCTCGCTACCGGTTCTTCTCGACGGGTACGTGGTATCGGCGGCCGCCGCGGCCCTTCTCGATCATCATCGCGACGCGCTCGCACACTGTCGGGCCGGACACCGTTCGGCCGAACCTGGTCACCGCCGTCTGCTCGCGCTCATGGGTCTCGACCCGTTGCTCGATCTCGACATGCGTCTCGGCGAGGCGAGTGGAGCAATGGCGGCGGTGCCACTGGTGCGCATGGCGTGCGCCGGGGTCACTCGGGTTCCCACGTTCACCGAATGGTTCTCTCGATGACCGGATTCATTGGCGCCCTCGTGTTCCTCACACGCGTCCCGATTCGCACGCGTCGTTCGCTCGACACCGCCACGAGTGTGCCGTGGTTCCCGGTCGCCGGTCTGCTCATCGGCGCCGTGGTTGGTGGTGTCGCCGCGCTACTCGAACCGTGGGCGTCACCGTCGGTGGCGGCCGTCGTCGCCGTGAGCATCGGCTTGCTCGTGACCGGCTGCTTCCACGAGGACGGTTTGGCCGATGTAGCCGACGCGTTCGTGGGTGGTTGGACGCGCGACGATCGTCTGCGCATTCTGAAAGATCCGCGTCACGGAACGTACGGAGTGGCGGCGCTGGTGGCGTCGGTGCTCGTGCGCGTTCTCGCCCTCGGAACTCTGGTGTCGTACGGCCCCCGGGTCGCGTTCGCCGGGGCCGTCGTTGCGCATGGTCTGGCTCGTTCGGGCGCCGTGGGCACGATGATCGTGGGGCGACCGGCCACCGGAGACGGACTCGGCGCCGACTACGTGGCGCGGCTGGCCCGCGGTCGAAGTGCACTGGGCATCATCGTCGCGCTGATCGCGAGCGTCGCCCTCGTCGGTTGGTGGGCCGCCGTGGCCATCGGCATGGTGGTTCTGTCGGCGTGGGCCGTGTCGGCATGGGCGACACGGCGTATCGGGGGCTTCTCGGGCGACGTGCTCGGCGCCATCGAGCAAGTCGGAGAGATGACCGTGCTGATCGCCCTCTCGATCGTCGCTGGTCACCACCAACTCTGGTGGTGACGACTCGTCACGCCTTGGCGACGAGATCGGCGATGCGCCGGATGCCTTCTTCGAGATCGGCGTCACCGAGGGCGAACGAGAAGCGCGCGTAACCAGGCGACCCGAACGCTTCACCCGGTACGAACGCCACCTTGGCTTCCGAGAGAACGATGTCGGCCAGCTCCATCGAGTTGTTGGCGACCTTGCCGTTGAGCTTCTTGCCGAGCAAACCGGTGACGTTCGGGTAGCAATAGAACGCACCCTGCGGTTCGATGCACGTCACACCGGGAATGGCCGACAGCATCGAGTGCATGGTGCGGCCACGCCGTTCGAAAGCCGAGCGCATCATCTTCACGGCCTCGAGATCGCCCGACACCGCGGCCTGAGCAGCCACCTGGGCCACGTTGCTCACGTTCGACGTGGCGTGGCTCTGGAAGTTGATGGCTGCCTTCATGACGTCGTTGGGTCCGATCATCCAACCCACGCGCCATCCGGTCATCGCGTAGGTCTTGGCCACACCGTTGACGATGAGACATTGGTCGGCGAGATCGGGAACGAGGGTCGGCATGCTCGCGAACTGATGCGGGCCGTACGTGAGGTGCTCGTAGATCTCGTCGGTGATGACCCAGATGCCCTTCTTCACGGCCCACTCGCCGATGGCTTTCACTTCGTCGGGCGGGTACACCGCACCCGACGGATTGTCGGGCGACACGAAGAGCAGCACCTTGGTGCGCGGCGTCAGCGCCTTCTCGAGTTGTTCGATGGTGACGCGGAAGCCGGTTTCTTCGTCGGTGTCGATGATGACCGGGACACCACCGGCCAGAACGATGGCCTCGGGATAGGTGGTCCAGTACGGAGCGGGCACGATCACTTCGTCGCCCGGATCGCACAACGCGGCGAAGGCTGTGAATACCGCGTGCTTGCCACCGTTGGTGACGAGCACCTGATTGGCCGTGCACGAGAAGCCGCTGTCGCGCAGAGTCTTGGCGGCGATGGCTTCGCGCAGTTCGGGCAAACCGGCGGCCGGCGTGTAGCGGTGGAACTTCGGATCACGGCACGCGCGCACGGCCGCTTCGACGATGTGTTCGGGTGTCGGGAAATCGGGTTCGCCGGCGCCGAAGCCGATCACGTTCTCACCGGCCGCTTTGAGGGCCTTGGCCTTGGCGTCGACCGCGAGTGTGGCGGATTCCGCAATGGCGGCCAGGCGGGCAGATGTGCGATTCCGTTGGGGGGACGAACTCATGCCTGCCATGCTTACACAGTGAGCGCAAAAGACCCCCGTTCTATTCGCCTGTCGGCCGACCTTCTCCCCCGTGACGGGCGATTCGGATGCGGTCCGTCGAAGGTGCGCGACGCGCAGATCGAGGCGCTGGCCGCGGCCGGTCGTTCGTTGCTCGGCACGTCGCACCGACAGGCGCCGGTGAAGAACCTCGTGGGGTCGGTGCGCGACGGACTTCGTTCGCTCTTCTCGTTGCCCGACGGTTGGGAGATCGTGCTCGGCAACGGCGGCTCCACGGTGTTCTGGGACGTCGCGACGTTCGGACTCATTCGCGACAAGAGTGAGCACCTCGTATTCGGCGAGTTCTCGTCGAAATTCGCCGAGGCGGCCGCCGCCGCTCCGCATCTCGGAGACCCGCGGGTGGTGAAGTCCGATCCGGGCACGCACCCCGATGCCGTTGCCGACCCGTCGGTGGACGTGTACGCGTTCACGCACAACGAGACGTCCACCGGCGTGATGATGAATCTCGCTCGTCCGGCCGGCGACGGGCTCGTGGTCGTCGATGCCACGTCGGCCGCGGGTGGTCTGCTCTGGAATCCGACCGACGTCGACGTCTACTACTTCGCACCGCAGAAGTGCTTCGCGGCCGATGGTGGATTGTGGGTGGCCGCCTGTTCGCCGCGCGCGCTCGACCGCATCCGCGAGATCAGCGCGTCGAAGCGTTGGGTTCCGGCGTCGCTCGATCTGAAGATCGCGCTCGACAACAGCGTGGCCAACCAGACGTACAACACGCCGGCGGTCGGCACACTCGTGCTGTTCGCCGAGCAGGTGAAGTGGATGAACGAACTCGGCGGGTTGAGCGCGTGCAACGCGCGCTCGCAGAAGTCGTCGTCCACGCTCTACTCGTGGGCCGAGGCTCGTTCGTGGGCCACGCCGTTCGTGGCCGATCCGACCAAACGCTCGCATGTGGTGGGCACCATCGACATCGCCGCGCCCGGCGACGGCGGGGTGGATGCCAACGACGTGTGCGCGGCCCTACGCGCCAACGGCATCGTCGACACCGACAGCTACCGCAAACTCGGACGCAATCAGTTGCGAGTGGGAATGTTCCCAGCCATCGATCCCGACGACGTCGAGGCGCTCACCGTGTGCATCGACCGAGTGGTCGAACAGTTGCAGGGCTGACAGACTCCACCCCATGGAAGTCGCCGACGTTCTCGAGTGGCGGGGTGTGTCCACTCCCCTGCGGCGACCGGTGTTGGTGGTGGCCATGTCGGGTTGGTTCGACGTGGCCCAAACCGCCACCAAGGCCCTCATCCACCTGATCGACAACAACGAGTCCGAAGAGATCGGTTCCATCGACGCCGATCCGTTCTACGACTTCACCCAAGTGAGGCCAGAGGCCCGTCTCGATGACGACGGCGACCGCATGATCGTGTGGCCGGCCAACGACATCACGGCGGTGCGCTTCCCCAATGCCGTGCGCGACGTCGTGGTGATGACGGGTACTGAGCCGCACGTTCGGTGGCGCACCTACGTTCGGTGCCTCATCGCCACCTACACACGCCTCGGCTGCGAGGCCATCGTCACCGTCGGCGCCGCGGCCGATGCGGTTCCGCACACGCGCGTGCCACCGGTGGTCGGCAGCACGGTCGATCCGGTACTGGCTCGCACGCTCGGGCTCTCGCGCCCGTCGTATCAGGGCATCACCGGTGTGGCTGGTGTACTACAGGAGCAGTTCGAGCGCGAAGAACTACCGGCCATCTCGCTCAGGGTGGGCGTTCCGCACTATCTCGGTAACGCCGAGCACCCGCAGTCGTCAGCGGCTCTGTTGCGTCATCTCGAACACGTTCTGGGTGTGCCCACGCGTCACGCCGACTTCGCCGACGACATCGACCGTTGGCGCACGCTGCACGACGATGCGGTGGCCGAGGACGACAAGGCGCGCCATTACGTGCGCATGCTCGAAACAGAGTTCGACCGCCGAGCCGAAGCCGAACTTCCGTCCGGCGACGACCTGGCGGCCGAATTCCAAAAGTTTCTCGACGAGCGTCGTAACGACGACTGATTACTTCGCGGCGGCGAATCCTGCTTCGAGGTCGGCGAGGATGTCCTTGATCGACTCGAGGCCCACGCTCAAGCGGATGAGGCCCGGATCGACACCAGCCGACTTCTGCTCGTCTTCGGTGAGCTGACTGTGCGTGGTGGTGGACGGCTGGATCACGAGGCTGCGCACGTCACCGATGTTGGCCACGTGGCTGTGCAGTGACAAACCGGCCACGAACTTCTCGCCGGCCGCGCGTCCACCCTTGATGTTGAACGCGAGCACCGAACCGAAACCGCGACCACCGAAGTACTTCTTGCCGCGCTCGTGCCACGGGCTCGAGGGCAGGCCGGCGTAGTTGACGCTTTCCACCTGCGGATGCTTGGCGAGGAATTCGGCCACGGCCTGCGCGTTGCTCCAGTGGCGCTCCATGCGCAGCGACAAGGTCTCGAGACCCTGCAGCAACAAGAACGCGTTGAAGGGCGACACGGCCATGCCGAGGTCGCGCAGCAACTGCACGCGAGCCTTCAAGATGTACGAACCGGCGCCGAGGGCCGGCCAGTACGCGAGACCGTGGTAGCTCGGGTCGGGCTCGGTGAAGTTGGGGAAGCGGCCCGACTTCGAGAAGTCGAACTTGCCACCATCGGTGATGGAGCCGGCGACCGACGTACCGTGACCGCCCACGAACTTGGTGAGCGAGTGCACCACGATGTCGGCACCCCAGTCGAGCGGACGAATGCCGTAGGGAGTGGGCACGGTGTTGTCGAGGATCAGCGGAACCCCGACGTCGTGGGCGACCTTCGAGACACCTTCGATGTCGAACACGTCGTTGCGCGGGTTGGCCAACACTTCGCCATAGAAGGCCTTGGTGTTGGGGCGCACGGCCGCCTTCCACTGTTCGAGGTTGTGCGGATCGTCGACGAACGACACCGCGATACCCATCTTGGGGAGCGTGTAATGAAGGAGGTTGTACGTGCCGCCGTAGAGCGACGGCGACGCGACGATGTGGTCACCGGCTTCGGCGAGCGTGAGGATCGCGAGCGTCTCGGCGGCCTGACCCGACGACACGACGAGCGTGCCGGGGAGACCGATCGCGGTGGTGACACCACCTTCGAGAGCGTTGACGCGCGCTTCGACCGCCAACTGCGTGGGGTTCATGATGCGCGTGTAGATGTTGCCCACTTCGGCGAGGGCGAACAGGTTCGCGGCGTGAGTCGAGTCGCGGAACTCGTAACTCGTGGTCTGGTAGATCGGGACGGCCCGGGCACCCGTGGCCGGATCGGGGTCGCCCCCGACATGGATCTGCTTGGTCTCGAAACCCCACTCTGCTGACATAAAGGCTGTGCCCTCCTGGTCGATCCGACGAGGAGGGCACTGTAACCACCAATTCCCGACCTTCCAAGTCGGAATTAGACTTTTCTGAGTTGGATTGCCTGTGGTTCTGGGTGAATTTTTCGCTGGATTCCAGCGAAAAATTCACCCAGAACCACGAAGAACGGGCCGTCAGTCTCTGTCAGCCGCCCGAGACACAACCTCTGGTCGGCTTCGGGCTCAGCCGCCCGAAGCCTCGGCGACCTTCTGCTTGCCGGCCGAGATCCAGGGCATCATCGAGCGCAGGTTCTTGCCCACGGCCTCGATCTGGTGCTCCTGGCCGGCCTTGCGCAGTTCGTTGAACTTGGCCCGGCCGCTCTCGCTCTCGGCGATCCATTCCTTGGCGAACTTGCCCGACTGGATCTCCTTCAGGATCTTCTGCATCGTCTTCTTGGTGGCCGGCGTGACCACGCGCGGTCCGCGGGTGACGTCGCCGTACTCGGCGGTGTCGCTGATGCTGTAGCGCATTCCGGCGATGCCTTCTTCGTACATGAGGTCGACGATGAGCTTCACTTCGTGCAAGCACTCGAAGTACGCCATCTCGGGCTGGTAACCCGCCTCGACGAGCGTCTCGAAACCGGCCTGCACGAGCGAGGTGAGGCCGCCGCACAGAACCACTTGCTCACCGAACAAGTCGGTCTCGGTCTCTTCGGCGAACGACGTCTCGATGATGCCGGCGCGGCCGCCACCGATGGCCGACGCGTACGACAGCGCGACGTTCTTGGCGTTACCCGTTGCATCCTGCTCGACGGCGATGAGGCACGGAACGCCGCCGCCCTCGGTGTAGGTACGGCGCACGAGGTGGCCCGGACCCTTCGGTGCGATCATGATCACGTCGACACCCTTGGGCGGACGAATGCGCTTGAAGCGGATGTTGAAGCCGTGCGCGAACGCGAGAGCCTTGCCGGCCTTCATGTAGCGCTTGATGTGCGCGTCGTACGTGGCCTTCTGCTCGGTGTCGGGCATGGTGAGCATGATCACGTCGGCCCACTTGGCGGCGTCGGCGATCGACTTCACCGCGAGACCAGCCGCCTCGGCCTTGGCGGCCGACGACGAACCTTCGCGCAGACCGACCACCACCGGCACACCGCTCTCCTTCAGGTTCAGCGCGTGCGCGTGACCCTGCGAGCCGTAGCCGATGATCGCGACCTTGCGACCCTTGATGATGGAGACGTCGCAGTCGGCGTCGTAATACATCTTCGCTGCCATGTTCAACTTGCCTTTCCTTTGGCGACGCGCGAACGCGCCTCTTTGTCGAGTTTGGGGAGGGCCACTCGGCCGGTTCGCTGGAGCTCCACGATGCCATAGCCGCGGAGCAATTCCTCGAAGTCGTCGAGTTTTTCGGGGCTGCCGTCGAGGGACACCGTGATGGCCTCGGTGCCCACGGCCAGGATCTTGCCCTCGAAAATGTTGGTGAGCTCGACCACCTGGCCGCGCTCCTCGGCCGGCACGCGCACGGTCGCGATCATGAGTTCACGCTCGACCGAACGGCGCGGATCGAGTTCGCTGATCTTCACCACGTCGATCAACTTGAACAGCTGCTTCACGATCTGCTCGAGCGGCGACGATTCGACGTCGACGACGATGGTGATGCGCGACATGGCCGGATCTTCGGTGGGCGCCACGGCCAACGAGAAGATGTTGTAGCCACGGCGAGCGAACAGGCCCGACACGCGGGCGAGCACACCGGGGCGGTTCTCGACGAGAACCGACAAGATGTGGTGGGCGGGTTGACCGTTGCTCATCGCAGGAACTCCCTCTTGCTCGACTGCGCCGGATGCAGAATCACGTCGTCGTTGCTCTGTCCGGCCGGCACCATCGGGAACACCTTCTCGCCCGCGTCGACGCGGAACTCGACAACGACCGAACGATCGTCGATCGAGTTGGCCTTCTCGATGGCAGCCTCGACCTCTTCGGGGCTCTCCACGCGAATGCCGACGCAACCCATCGCTTCGGCCCACTTCACGAAGTCAGGCAGTTCGGGCGACAGATACACCTCGCTGTAGCGCTCTTCGTAGAACATCTCCTGCCACTGACGAACCATGCCGAGATACGAATTGTTGAGCACCGCGACCTTGATCGGAATGCGCTCGACACTCGCCGTGACGAGTTCTTGGGCGGTCATCTGGAAGCAACCGTCACCGTCGACCGCCCACACCGTGCGATCGGGACGACCGACCTTGGCGCCGATGGCGGCCGGAACCGAGAAGCCCATCGTGCCGAGTCCACCCGAGTTGACCCAGGTGTACGGCTCGTTGAACTTCCAGTACTGCGACGACCACATCTGGTGCTGGCCGACACCCGAGCACAAGATCGTGCCCTCAGGTGACGCGTCGCGCAGTTTCTCGAGGCAGTACTGCGGCTTGAGCGCATCACCGGGCTCGCTCTGCGCGTAGTGCAGCGGGAACTGCTCGCGCCAACCGCTCACCCGGCTCTTCCACGCCGAGATGTCGGCCTGCTTCTCGCCACCGGCGAGCATGTCGCGCAACGCCTTGATGATCTCTTCGATCACGAGGCGGCAGTCGCCCACGATCGGGACGTCGGGACGACGCACCTTGCCCTGCTCGGCCGGATCGATGTCGACGTGGATGATCTTGGCATCGGGCGCGAATGCGTTGACACGTCCGGTGATGCGGTCGTCGAAACGCGCACCGAGTGTGATGAGCAAATCGCTCTTCTGCATGGCCGTGATGGCAGTGGCGTTGCCGTGCATACCCGGCATGCCGAGGCACAACGGATGATCGTCGGGGAACGCACCGCGCGCCATGAGCGTGGTGACCACCGGTGCGTCGATGAGTTCGGCGAGTTCGCGCAGTGCATCGGCGGCGCGCGCCTTCAACACGCCACCACCCACGTACAGCACGGGCTGCTTCGACTCGAGAATGAGACGCGCGGCTTCCTTGATCATGCGCGGATGGCCCTTGGTGGTGGGGCGATATCCGGGCAGGCTGTCTTCGACATCGGAATCAGTGGGCCAGTGCCACGTCATCTGGTTCTGCAGAACGTCCTTCGGAAGATCGAGCAGAACCGGGCCGGGGCGACCCGTCGTGGCGATGTGGAACGCCTGACGCACCATGAGCGGAATGTCGTCGGCCGTCATGATGAGTTCGTTGTGCTTGGTGACCGAACGTGTGATGCCGACGGTGTCGCATTCCTGGAACGCGTCGGTGCCGATGGCGGTGGTGGGCACCTGACCCGTGATGCACACCATCGGAATCGAGTCCATGTACGCATCGCACAACGGCGTGACCATGTTGGTGGCCGCCGGACCCGACGTCACCATGGCCACACCCGGACGACCAGTCACGTGCGCGTACCCCTCGGCCATGTGGCCGGCGCCTTGTTCGTGGCGCACGAGGATGTGGCGAATCGGGCTGTCGAGCAACGGGTCGTAGGCGGGCAGGATGCAGCCGCCGGGCAAACCGAAGATCGTGTCGACGCCCTCGAGCTCGAGCGCTCGGATGAGGGCCTGGGCTCCGGTGAGTTTTTCGGTCATGTCGTTTCCTGTCGTGACGGGTGGTGGAGATGCTCGGAAATTTCTGTCGGTGAAATGAAATGGCCTCCCACTCGGGAGGCCGGACGACGCGCTCTATGGACGAGCGCGTCTACACGATTACTACGAGGGCCAGAGCCGGGATCGAAGCAACGGTGAACATTGGTCTCAGTCTGCCAGGGTCGGCGAAGCGATCACAACCCGCATCGCGCGAGACCGAGTGGTCAGGCCGGGAAGGCGCCCTGCAGCCGGGCCGCCGTGAGCGTGTTCTCGAGCAGACAGGCAATGGTCATCGGACCCGTGCCACCGGGCATGGGCGTGATGGCTCCGGCCACGGCCTGCACCGCGTCGAAGTCGACGTCGCCCACGATGCCGGCGTCGGTGCGCGAGATACCCACGTCGATCACGGTGGCGCCGGGCTTCACGTGGGCGGCGGTGATCATGCGCGGCACGCCGGCTGCACCCACCACGATGTCGGCCTGGCGGCACAGTTCGGTGATGTCGCCCGATCGGCTGTGGGCGATGGTGACCGTGGCGTCGACACCCTTGCGGGCCAGGAGCACCGAGAGGGGTAGGCCCACGAGCATCGACCGGCCGATCACGATGGCCCGCTGACCGGCGGTGGCGATGCCGTAGCGCTCGAGCAGGCGCATCACGCCGAGGGGTGTGCACCCCACCAGACCAGGAAGTCCGCGCATGAGCCGACCCATCGACTGGGTGGTGAGGCCGTCCACGTCCTTGTCGGCCGGGATGAGGGCCAACACCGCTTCCTCGTCGTAGCCCGCGGGCAACGGGCTCTGTACCAGGATCCCGTGCACCGTGGGGTCGGCGGCCAGCCGCGCGACCACGGTTTCGACGGCGGCCTGACCCGCCGAGGCCGGGAGCACCTCGTTGCGGCTCACCATGCCGGCCTTCTCGGCCTGGGCGTGCTTGTTGCGCACATAGCGCTGGCTGGGTCCGTCGTCGCCCACCAAGACGGTGGCCAGACACACTGGCGGCGACCCGGCCGCGGCGATCTCCCTGGCCAGACGGGCGACGATCTCGTCACGCAGGCGATTGCCATCCATGATGAGTGCGCCACCAGGGGTCCGAGCGTCCATCGGGTTGATGCTACGAGCGGGGGCGACCGCCTAGCCTCTACATCCGGCCCGCCGGTCGCCCTGACTGGCGCCATAGAGAGGCCTTTTGCCATGACCACTCCTCCGTCCCCGAAGGTTGCGCCCGCCAGCGGTCGCCTGGGTGTGTTGACCGTCGGCCTGGGCGCCGTCGCGTCCACGCTCATCGCCGGTGTCGAACTCGCCAAGCGCGGCCAGGGCAAGCCCATCGGCTCGCTCACGCAGATGGGCACCATCCGCCTGGGCAAGCGCACCGACGACCGCTCGCCGCTCATCAAGGATTTCGTTCCGCTCGCCGCACTCGACGACATCGTGTGGGGCGCCTGGGACGTGTACCCCGACGACGCGTACGTGTCGGCCAGCCGCGCCGGCGTTCTCGAGAGCGGCAAGCACATCGAGGCCATCTCCGATGCACTGCGCGAGGTGCGCCCCATGCAGGCCGCGTTCGAGCGCAAGTACGCGCGCAACCTCGACGGCCAGCACGTGAAGGCCATCTCGTCGAAGCGCGGCATGCTCAACGCGATTCGCGAAGACATCAATCGTTTCCGCGAAGACAACAAGTGCGAGCGCCTCGTCATGATCTGGTGCGCGAGCACCGAGATCTTCATCGAGCCGGGCCGCGCGCACATCGATCTCGAATCGTTCGAGAAGGCCATCGATGCCAACGACGAGACGGTGTCGCCGTGCCAGTTGTACGCCTACGCCGCTCTTCTCGAAGGTGTGCCGTTCAACAACGGCGCCCCCAACCTCGCGGTCGACGCCCCGGTGCTGCGCCAGTTCGCCACCGACAAGGGTGTGCCCATCTCGGGCAAGGACTTCAAGACCGGTCAGACCCTCATGAAGACCGTGTTGGCGCCGATGTTGAAGGCCCGCATGCTCGGTCTGTCGGGTTGGTACAGCACCAACATCCTCGGCAACCGCGACGGTGAGGTGCTCGACGCTCCCGAGAACTTCAAGACCAAGGAAGAGTCGAAGCTCGGTGTGCTCGAAGACATCTTGCAGCCGTCGAAGTATCCCGATCTGTACGGCGACGTGTTCCACAAGGTGCAGATCAACTACTACCCGCCGCGCGGTGACAACAAAGAGGGTTGGGACAACATCGACATCACGGGTTGGCTCGGCTACCCGATGCAGATCAAGGTCAACTTCCTCTGCCGCGACTCGATCCTCGCTGCTCCTCTCGCCCTCGACCTCATCTTGTTCTCCGACCTCGCGCAGCGCGCTGGCCTCGGTGGAATTCAGGAGTGGCTGAGCTTCTACTACAAGAGCCCGCAGGTGGCGCCGGGTCTGTACCCCGAGCACGACTTGTTCATTCAGCTCACCAAGTTGAAGAACACGTTGCGTTGGATGATGGGCGAAGACCAGATCACGCACCTCGGTCGCGAGTACTACGAAGAGATCTGATCGGGCCGTGGCACCACGGCTCTGGAATCCGAAATCGTGGGTGAGCCTCTCCCCCAACGGCATCGGCCACACCAAACCCAATCACCTGGCCGAGATGGCTCAGGTCGCCCTGCACGTGCGCAAGTCGCCGCGCAAGGCGTGGAACATCTTGTCGAAGGGTGTGTGCGACGGTTGCGCTCTCGGCGTGGCCGGCTTTCACGACTGGACGCTGGACGGGATTCATCTCTGCACCACGCGGCTCAAGTTGCTCGAGGTCAATTGCGCCGAACCGTTCGATCACTCGGTTCTGCACGACGTGTCGTGGTTGCGCAACCGCTCGAGCACCGAGTTGCGCGAGATGGGACGCCTGGCGTTCCCGATGCGCCGCCGTCGCGGTGATCTCGGGTTCCATCGCATCACGTGGGACGAGGCCCTCGACGCCATCTCGTCGCGCATCCGCGCCGCTGGCCCCGATCGCACCGCGATCTATCTCACCAGCCGCGGCCTCACCAACGAGGCGTACTACGCCGCCGGCAAGGCGGCCCGTGCGATGGGTATCGCCAACATCGACTCGGCCGCGCGGACGTGCCATGCACCGTCCACCATCGGGTTGAAATCGACCATCGGTGTGGCTGCGAGCACGTGCAGTCTGCAAGACGTGATCGACACCGACCTGGTGGTGCTGTGGGGCACCAACGTGGCCAACAACCAACCGGTGTTCACCAAGTACCTCTACGAGGCCAAGAAGAACGGCGCGAAGGTCGTGGTGGTCAATCCGTATCTCGAGCCCGGCCTCGAGCGCTACTGGGTTCCGTCGAAGCCCGAGTCGTTCATGTTCGGCACGAAGTTGTGCGATCTACACGTACCGGTGCGTCCGGAAGGTGACGTGGCGTTGGCCAATGCTTTGCTGATCGAGTTGCGTCGGCGTGGCGCGATCGATGAGACGTTCGTGCGCGATCACACCACGGGCTGGACCGAATTGTGCGCGCACCTCGACACGCTCGACTTCCGTGATCTGCTCGACACCGCAGGCGTGACGGCCGCGCAACTCAGTGCGTTCGCCGATCTGTATTCGTCGGCGCGCGGTGCGGTGCTCATCTGGAGCATGGGGATCACCCAGCATCGCCACGGTGTCGAAGGTGTGCAGGCCATCGTGAACGTGGCCCTCGCGCGCGGCAACGTGGGCCGCAACGGCGCCGGACTCATGCCCATCCGCGGCCACTCAGGCGTTCAAGGTGGCGCCGAGATGGGTGCGTACTCCACCGCGTTCCCCGGTTCGGTTCCGGTGTCTCCCGAGTCGGCCCGCGAACTCTCCGACGCGTGGGGTTTTCCGGTTCCCGATCGTCCGGGTCTCACCGCACCCGAGATGGTGTTGGCCGCCGAATCGGATGCGATCGACGTTCTGTATCTCGACGGCTCGAATTTCCTCGACGTGATGCCCGATCCCGATCGCGTGGCCCGCGCGTTGCAGCGTGTTCCGCTGCGCGTGCATCAAGACATCGTGCTCACGTCGCAGATGCTGCTCGACGGCGACGACGTGATCCTCCTGCCGGCCGCCACGCGCTACGAACAAGAAGGGGGTGGCACGTCCACCACCACCGAGCGGCAGATCGCCTTCAGCCCACAGGTGATCGACGCACCCGGCGAGGCCCGCAGCGAATGGCGCATCTTCGCCGACCTCGCCGTTCGAACCGATGCGCAACGAGCCGACGCTTTCGACTGGGCCGACAATCGAGCGTTGCGTACGGAAATCGCGCGAGTGGTTCCGATGTACGCCGGTATCGAGACCTTGTCGAACACCGGCGATGCCGTGCGGTACGGCGGACGACACCTG
The DNA here is from genome assembly GCA_964513215.1 of uncultured Bifidobacterium sp. Classification (GTDB taxonomy): domain Bacteria; phylum Actinomycetota; class Acidimicrobiia; order Acidimicrobiales; family Ilumatobacteraceae; genus Casp-actino8. The sequence goes on along the minus strand of CAZELU010000014.1, from coordinate 3,561 downwards.
TGCGCGGGCGGCGATTTCCCGCTTCCTGATGGTCGGGCACGTTTCAGCGTGGTCGACGTCAGCCCGCCGGCCGTCGCGCCCGGGCAGTTCTTCTTGAGCACGCGCCGTGGCAAGCAGTTCAACTCGATGGTGTTCAACGAACGTGATCCGCTCACTGGCGCCGGTCGTGACGCGGTGTACATCGACGAACGCGATGCCCGTGATCTCGGTGTGGGCGAAGGTGACCGTGTTCGTCTGACGAGTCCGGTCGGATCGATGCTCGGCACGGTGAAGATCGTTCAACTTCCCCGGCAGAGCGTGCAGGTGCACTGGCCCGAGGGCAACGTACTCATCAGCGCCGAACTCAACGACGACGCCAGTCGCATCCCCGACTACAACGCGATCGTGTCGATCGAGAAGGTCTGAGCACCATGTCTGTCACCTCCGCTGATCGCCCGTCCACAGTGCGAATGCGCGCCTGGTGTCTCGTGGCCGACGTCCTGTCGATCGTGGTCTTCGTGGCCATCGGCCGACGCAATCACGACGAAGGTGTGGCCCCGACCGGCGTGATCGAAACCGCGGCACCGTTCCTCGTCGCCTTGTTGGTCACCTGGCTGGTGGCATTGGTGTGGCGCGATCCGTTGTCACCGCGTTCGGGTGCCGTCACCTGGATCGGTACGGTCGCCCTCGGCATGGTGCTGCGCAAGGTGGTGTTCGACGACGGCACGGCCACCGCCTTCGTGATCGTGGCGACAGTCTTCTTGGGTGCGGTGCTCAACGGTTGGCGCGCGATCGCCCGATGGCGTTTGGCGTCACGAGCATGAGCGAGGCGCGCACCGATCTGGCCCGACTGGCCGTACCCGGACTCATTTGGGGAACCTCGTTCTATTTCATCGCCGAAGGGCTGGAAGCGTTCCCCGCGATCATGATCACGCCGATGCGTATCGGTCTCGGCTTCGCCACACTCGCTTTCGTGCCCGCCGCGCGGATGAAACTGCCGCGTGAAGCCTGGCCGCGGCTGTTCCTCCTCGGCCTCATCTGGATGGCCGTTCCGCTCACCATGTTCCCCTTCGCGGGCGAGCGTGTGGCCTCGAGCGTGTCGGGAATGTTGAACGGTGCCATTCCGTTGTTCGTGGCCACCGTGGCGACGCTCGTGTACAAACGTCGACCGTCGCGATCGCAGTTGTACGGACTGGCTGTCGGTTTCGGTGGTGTGGTGCTCATCGCGCTCCCGACACTCGACGACGGCTCGTCCAGTGCCATCGGACTCCTGCTGATCTTCATCGCCCTCGCGTGTTACGGGTTCGCGCTCGATCTGGCCGCACCGCTGCAGCGCGAGTACGGCGCGTTGCCAGTTCTCTGGAACACGCAGTTGGTGGCGTTCGTGCTCACGGCGCCGTTCGGCATCGCCAAGGTCGGCGACGTCGATTTCGCCTGGAAGCCGTTCCTCATGATCGTGGCCATGGGCGTTTTCGGTACCGCCCTGGCCTACGTGGCCATGGCCGCCAACGCCGGTCGGTTCGGGAGCACCCGTGCGTCGGTCACCACGTACTTGATCCCGGTGGTGTCGTTGATCCTGGGCGCAGTGATCCTCGATGAGGCCGTGGAGATCGTGTCGGTGCTCGGTTGCGCGGTCACGTTGTGGGGTGCGTATCTGGCCGGCCGCGCGGCTTCCAACTAACGGAAGTTCCGCACGAAGGTGGCGGTGCTGGCTGCCGCCGGAGTGGCGAGCGGACGAATGTGTTCGGCCACGATGTTGACCACACCCTCCACTCGTTGCAGGCGACCGCGAATGAGCAGCGACGAGGCGCCACGCGCGACTGGTCGGAAACGTTTCCAGCAACCCACCGACACCACGATGTTGATGAGGCCGGTTTCGTCTTCGAGATTCATGAACGTGGTGCCACCGGCCGTCGACGGTCGTTGACGATGCGTGACCACACCGGCCACCCACACCTTGGCGGCATCGATGGTGAGCAGACGTTCGGCCGTGACCACTCCCATCTCGTCGAGTTGCTCGCGCAAGAACGACGTGGGGTGTCCGGTGGGCGCCACACCCGTGGCCCACAGATCGGCGATGGCTTCGTCGATGGGTTGCATACCGGGCAGCGTGGGAGCGTTCGTGGTGGCGAGTCCGGGCAGCCGATCGGGCCGCGACTGATGAGCCGCACCCACAGCCCAGAGCGCCTGACGACGATCGAACGCGAAGCACTCGCCGAAGACGCCAGCGGTGGCGAAGGCTTCGAGATGCGCGACCGTGAGCTCGGGGACGCGACGCACGAGATCATCGATACCGCGATACGCCCCGCGCTCGGTGCGCTCGTTCTGAATCGTGACGGCCAGATCGTGACTCACACCGCGCACCGATTCGAGACCGAGACGCACTGCGAATCCACCGTGGCTCTGTGAGTCGCGTTCGAGAGTGGCGCCGGCGGTGGACGCGAGCAGATCGGGTGTGCGCACCACGATTCCGTGACGGCGCGCGTCCTGGGCGAGCGAGTGCGGACTCCAGAAACCCATCGGTTGTGCGTTGAGCAGACCCGCGTAGAACGCCGCCGGTTTGTGCAACTTCAACCACGACGACGAATAGACGAGGTACGCGAATGACACCGAGTGGCTCTCGGGAAATCCGTAGTTGGCGAAGGCCGCCATCTTGTCGAAGATCTCGTCGGCGACATCGCCCACGATGCCCCGCTCGGCCATGCCCTCGTACAACCGTTGGCGCAGGCGCTGCATACGCGCCTGACTGCGCTTCGATCCCATGGCCTGGCGCAACTGATCGGCTTCCGACGGCGTGAACCCGGCGACGTCGATGGCCATCTGCATGAGCTGTTCTTGGAACAGCGGGATACCGAGGGTCTTGCCCAGGCTGTTCTCGAGCAGTGGATGCAGATACGTGATGGGTTCTTGTCCGTTGCGGCGGCGGATGTACGGGTGCACCGACCCGCCCTGAATGGGTCCGGGGCGAATGAGCGCCACTTCCACCACGAGGTCGTAGAAGCGACGCGGTTTGAGGCGTGGCAGCGTGGCCATCTGCGCGCGCGATTCGATCTGGAACACACCCACGGTGTCGGCGCGGCACAACATGGCGTACACGTCGTCGTCCTGCGGCAAGGTGGCCAGATCGATGTGTTCACCTTCGTGCTCGGCCACCAAGTCGACCGCGCCGTGCAACGCCGACAACATGCCCAGGCCCAACAGATCGAACTTCACGAGGCCAGCGGCCGCGCAGTCGTCCTTGTCCCACTGCAACACACTGCGATCGCGCATGGTGGCCCACTCGACCGGGCACACCTCGATCACGGGTCGATCACAGATGACCATGCCACCCGAATGGATGCCGAGATGCCGCGGCATGTCTTCGATCTCCATGGCCAACTCGAGAACCGGCGACGGAATGGAGTGATCGGGACGTCCGTCGGGGCCGGTCTGTTCGACCACACCTTGCACACGACCCCAGCGATCGATCTGTTTCGACCACGCGTCTTGCTGGCCGGGTGAGTAGCCGAGGGCACGGGCCATGTCGCGCACGGCCGAGCGCGCGCGATACGTGATGACGTTGGCCACCTGCGCGGTGTGATG